>QMOC01000086.1 GCA_003648085.1 Chloroflexota bacterium | reverse complement strand
CGCATGATGAGGATGCGGTCAGTCTTACGGGCCACCGCCGAGTCGTGGGTGACAACGATGAAGGTGGTGCCCAATTCGTGATTGAGCCGGTGCATCAAAGCGATCACCTCCGCGCCGCTCTGGGAGTCCAGGTCGCCGGTGGGCTCGTCGGCCAAGACCAGCGCGGGCTGGTTGGCCAGCGCCCGGGCGATGGCGACCCGCTGCCGCTCGCCGCCGGAGAGTTGGTTGGGCAGATGATCCATCCGGTCGGCCAGCCCGACCAACTCCAGCAACTCCTCGGCCCGCCGCCGCCGTTCCCTGTGGCTCACAGGCTGGCCCATCATCGGCACCTCGACGTTCTCGCGG
The DNA here is from genome assembly GCA_003648085.1 of Chloroflexota bacterium. Taxonomy (GTDB): domain Bacteria; phylum Chloroflexota; class Anaerolineae; order B4-G1; family B4-G1; genus B30-G15. The sequence goes on along the minus strand of QMOC01000086.1, from coordinate 7,857 downwards.
GCGGTTAGTGTGGGGATCAGATTGTGCAACTGGAAGACAAAGCCGACGGTGCGGGCACGGAAGGTATCCAGGTCGCGCACCTCTGCCAGGTTCTGCCCGTTCACCAGAACTTTCCCGCTGGTGGGGCGGTCGAGCGCGCCGATCATGTTGAGCAGCGTGGACTTGCCGGAGCCGGAGGGACCCATCACGGAGATGAACTCCCCCCGCGCCACGCGCATGTTCACCCCATCCAGCGCCCGCACCTCCGCCCCGTCGCCGTAGATCTTCACCAGATCGCGTGTCTCAACGATAACTTCACGCTTGACGTTTGACATTTCACGTTTCACTTCCCCACCTCAATATCCACGAACGCCGTCATCCCCCAGCGGATCGCCGGATCGGTCTCGTCCAGGACGATGACCACCGTGTAGTTGACCCCACCCGCGCCCGGGTCGGCCATCGGGGAGATACGGGTCACATGGCCGGTGAAGACCCGCTCCGGGAGGACGTCGAAGGTGATGGAGGCCCGCTGGCCGACTGCCACCCGCGCCACGTCAATCTCATCCAGGTCGGTCGTCTCCACCCGCAGTGTGGTCAGGTCGCCCAGGGTGATCAGCGGCTGGCCCGGCGCGACCAGTTCCCCCGTCCGCACGTAGACCATGCCAACGGTGCCCGCAAAGGGGGCGTGGATCTCACACCGTTCCAGTGCGACCCGCGCCGCCTCCAGCGCTGCCTCCGCTTGCGCTACGGATGCCTCGGCCACGGCGATCTCCTCAGCGGTGGCCCCCGCCTTCAACAGGTCCAGTTGCGCCTGGGCAGCGTCCCGCTGCGCTGACGCCGCCCACACCGCCGCCTCCGCCGCGCGGACCTGATCATCCGCCGCCGCAATCAGGGCATCCAGTTGAACCTGGGCCGCTGCCAGCGCCTCCTCCGCGGCGTGGAGACGATAGCGAGCCTGCTCCTCCAGCGGTCCCAATGCCGGGCAGACTTCTTTCCCACCTACGTCATAGCACTTCATCGTCTGATCGTGGGCCTCGCGGGCCGCCAATTGCTCCGCCTGGGCCGCCGCCACCTGCGCCCGGGCCGCTGCGATCTCCGCCTCCGTCGCCCCAGACTCGATCTGATCCCGCTGGGCGGCTGCCTGCGCCAGCGCGGCCTCGGCGGCCTCCAATTGTGCCTCAGCTGCGGTGATCTCCTCGGGGCGAGGGCCGGCTTTCAGGAGCGCCAGTTGCGCCTGGGCCGCCTCCAACGCTGCCTCCGCCTGCTGCACCGCCAGTTGCGCATCGGTGGGGTCGAGCCGCACCAGTGGGTCGCCTGCCGCCACCTCATCCCCCGGCTCCACCAGCACCTCCATCACCGTGCCGCCGGTCTGCGCGCTGAGGGTGGCCCACGCCGCCGGCACCACCTCCCCGGTGGCGGAAATCACCGGCGCGAACTCTATCTCCACCTCCGGCGTTGTCGTCTCCTTCGCGCCCTTCCCGCAGCCGGAGAGGATCATGGTCAATATAACGAACCCTGCGACTACGATTCTCTTCATCATCTTCCTCCCGCTTCAGTTGATGGATCAGCGTTCCACCCGCTACACTTTGACAGGCCAGAGAGGCAATGATACAATAGCGACAGGCAGAGCCGTGTCTTCCCAGAGGAGAAACGCGATTGGGATGGCGGTCATCAAAAACGTCCTACCCGAAAAAATCATGGTATAATGGCATCGAGACGCTCAAATGTGAGAACGGAGAGAACAGCGATGGATACACCAATGGTTGTACAGGCGACTTATGAAAACGGCGTTCTGCACCCTGCACGTCCGCTTGACCTGGCCGAGCGGCAGGTCGTGCAGATCAGCCTGAACCCCAAGGCTACGGCAGATCATCCTCACATCACTCGAACCCCTGGCGTCTGTGGTGGACGGCCTGTGGTGCGGGGAACGCGCATTCCGGTCAAGGTGTTGGTCAGGTACCACCAGATGGGTTATACCACGATGGAGATCCTTTCCGGTCACGCTGGCCTGACACCAGCCCAACTATATGATGCATTGAGTTACTATTACGATCACCAGGCTGAGATAGAGGCCGACATCAAAGCCGACGAATTACCGGCACTCCTGGAACGTTTTGACATGAAGATAGATACCGACGGCGTGCTGCACCCCGCTCGGTAAGCGATGCGAACGATGGAGCCTACACTGTTTATCCGCCTCTACATTGATGAGGACGTGCACGAAAGCGTAGCCATGGCGTTGAGACGCCGTGGCTACGACGTTCTGAATGCACGCGAGGCTAACCAGCGCGGGCTCTCTGACGCTGAACAACTTGCTTACGCTGCCGCGGAAGGTCGCACATTGTTCAGTTTCAACGCCGCCGATTACATTGCCCTGCACATGACGTATCTGGCTCAGGGCCGGGAGCACGCAGGCATCGTCATATCTAAGCAGATCCCTATCAGCGAAACAGTCCATCGCCTCTTAACCCTGCTAGACCAAGTCAGCGCCGACGAGATACGGAATCAACTCCGCTGGCTGCCATCTTTGTGAGACTGGTCGGCTCCTCTTACACCCTCCACCGATTTACCGATCTACAGACCTACTCATACCGCAGCGCCTCCACGGGCCGCATCTGCGTCGCCCGCCAGGCCGGGTAGAGCCCACCCAGCGCCCCCGTCACCACCGCCACCAGCAGGGCCTGGACGAGCAACTGCGGCGTGTAGCGGGGGCTTAGCATCCCCTTTATCACCGGGATCTGCAACGTCCCCCAGGCCAGCCCCATCCCCAAGAGGAGACCACAGATACCACCCAGCACACCCAGCGCCAGCGCCTCCCGCAGGATCATCCCCAGCACTTGTCGCCTGCGCCAGCCTAGCGCCCGCAGCACCCCGATCTCCCGCGTCCGCTCCAGCACGCTCATCAGCATCGTGTTCAGCATCCCCACCCCGCCGATGAACATCGCCAGGAACGAGATCTGCCCGATCATCTCCTGGTTCGTCCGCATATCGGGCATGTCCTCGATGAATTCGGAGGTGAGGGAGACGGCGATCTCCGGGAAGCGACCGTTCAATTCGTCCCGTATCTCCTCCGCCCGCTCCGGAGCGCGCAGTTTGATGAGGTACCAGGTCACCTGGTGTGGCTTCCCGGCCAGCGCCTGGGCCTCCCGCAGGCCGATGACGACCCCGCTCTCCTCGTAGCCCACCCCGGTCTCAAAGATGCCGACGACGCGGAAGCGGCTCTCCAGCAGGCGGAGCGTATCCCCCACCTCCAGGCCCAGGTTCTCCGTCGCCTGCCGGCCGACGAGGGCCTGGCGGCGCGCGGTCAGGGGTTCTCCTTCGACGATGCGAAGACGCCGGATGGCGAACTCGCGGGGATGATAGCCGAACACGAGCAGCATCGGCACGTCCTCAGTACCGATCGCGGTAAAGACGACGCCGGAGACCGCCTCCACGTCGGGCAGGGCGGCGATGCGCGCCCCGATCCGCTCGTCAATGGCGCTGTAACTGGTGTCGGAGACGTCTGCCTCAATGGCCATCAATTCGGCCTGGCTGCCGGTCAGCACACTGGTCAGCGAATCGGCCATCCCCTGAGTGATACCACCCAGCGCGACGATGGCGGCAATGGCGATACTCACGCCCAGCGCGGTCAGCGCCGTGCGCGTGCGCCGCCGCAAGATATTGCGTATTGCCATTCCCGCCCACGCTATCCGCTTATCCGCTCCTCTATCCGCTGCCCCGCCCTCGTAGCGCAACGCCTCCAGCGGCACCAACCGACTGGCCCACCAGGCCGGATAGGCTCCCCCCACGACACCCAGTACCCCCACCGTGACGAGGGCGCGGACGAAGAGTTCAGGGGAGAACCCCGCTCCCAGCGTGCCCAGGAAACCGAGGGAGCCGCGCAGGGAGAAGACCGCCAGCGTCCCCAGAGCGATGCCCGTCAGTCCGCCCAGGGCGGAAAGAACCAGCGACTCCCCCAGGATGAGGCGAAGCACCCGACCCCGCCGCCAGCCCACCGCCCGCAGGAGGCCGATCTCCCGTGTGCGCTCGAAGACCGACATAAAGAGCGTGTTGGTCATCCCTACCCCGCCGATGACCACCGCCAGCCCGGCGATGCTCAGGGCGAACCCTCCCATAATCTCGACAACCTGTTGCCGGTCGGCGAACTCGGAGGTGGTGGAGAGGGTCAGGTCGGAGAGGTGCCGCTCCACCCGTGCCCGCAGGCGGGGTTCATCGGCCGGATCGCGCAGGCGGATGTAGAGCAGGGAGACGCGGTGGGGTTGCAGCAGGAGCGCCTGGGCCTCCTTCAGTGGGATGACCGCTCCCCCTTCTTCAAAGGCGTCCCCCGTCTCGTAGATGCCGACGACGCGGAAGGTGCCGCCGGTGACACGGAGTGTGTCGCCCACCTTCTTGCCCATACTCTGCGCCGCACCCCGGCCTAAGATGAGAGGCTTCCCCTGCACTCCCCGTGCCTCCGTCAACCCCTGCCCCTCGATGATGCGGAAATGGGCGATGGCGAACCCCCCGGGGTCGTAGCCGAAGATGAAGAAATAGGGAGCCTCCTCGGCCTGGACGTTGCCCATCAGCATGCCGTCCGCGTCGGCCACTTCGGGCCAGGCCCGCAATTGCTCGGCGACCGTCTCCTCGACCCCGCCCAGCGTGATGTCCATCGCGCCCTTCTGGGTGAGCACCAGGTCGGCCTGGCTGCCCCGGGCCATCGCGGTGTAGCCGGCGCGCATCCCCTCGGCCATCGCCCCCAGAGCGACGATGGCCGCCACGCCGATGCTGATGCCCACCAGCGTGAGGATGGTGCGGCCTTTGCGGCGGAAGAGGTTCTTGAGAATCATCGGTCAGCGCCCCAATCCACCAATCTGCCAACCTACCAATCTACTAACGCACCAGTGTACCAGCACCTTACCACACCCCCGGCAGCAGACGGTAGTGCACCTGCGCAGCGTATTCGCGGTAGCCTTCGAGTTCTTCGTGCAGCATGCGGTCCTCAAGCGCCGTGCGGGCGACCACCAGCAGCGCCGCCAACCCGCCTGGGACAAGCGCCCACAGCGAGCCGAGCAGCAGCGGCGTCGCGAGCGATTGGAGGATCGCGCCAGCGTAGCCCGGATGGCGCATGAACCGGTAGGGACCGCTGGTGCAGACAGCGTGTCCGCGCTCCTCCTGGATGCGGACGACCGTTGAGAAGTAAGCGTTGGAGACCATCGCCCAACTGAACAGCGCGCCTCCCAGCACAAAGGTCATGATCCCGGCGATCTGGACTGCAAGCGCGACCCGCCCCGTCCACCCGAAGCGCGCATCCAATCCGGCAACGAGCAGCATCACGAGGAAGTACAACACAGCCCACAGGCCGCTGACCACCCGATCCCAGCCCTTCCATCCTCTGGACTCGGCCCGTTCCGCGATAGTCTCCGGGCTGTAGCGGAGCATGATGGCGGCGTTGATGGCGATGCCGACCAGGTAGATGCCGACATAGACCCACGCCCCCCACCAGCCGAGCCTGCCTGCCGCAAGGAACAGCACCGCCGCTTGAAAAGCGACCATAACGAACACTTGAGCCATCCGTTTCTGGATACCCGCTCTCAGATCAGCGTCCCGGCGCTGCCGATCGTGTGTGCTGCTGGCGTTCATCGTTCTCCCTCCCTCGCTGCCTACCACAGGGAATGTTTAGAGCGTTGTCTGGGCACCGGTCATCTCCAAATCTCAGCCCCGAAGGGGCTTCGCTTCTGAGTCGGAGGCTTGAACGTAGTGGAGCCTCCGGCGGGCGAGCCCGTGCTATGACGGAAGCGACTTTTTCGACTGGCGCAGCGCACTTGCTGTATCCGGTCAAGTCGTGTAAAATGGAAACAAAGGAGGCGCACAATGAGCGAGAAAGGCGAACACGCGAGGTGGGAGGAAGCCGAAGAAGAGGAAAAGGAATGGGACGAGAAGGGCCGAGGCGAGAAGTGGGCCCGTGACCCGCTGTCCAGCGCCACTTGGGCCATCATCCTTATCCTGGCTGGCTGCATCCTGCTGGTGGCCAACCTGGGGATGACGCCCTTCATCACACCGACCAACTCCTGGAACTGGATATTGCTGATGGCCGGGGCGGTGCTGCTGTTACAGATCCTGCTGCGACTGGCGGTACCGGAATGGCGGCGGCCGGTCGGCGGCCTGCTGATGCTTGCTCTGATCCTGCTGGTCATCGGCGTAGGCGCTGTACTGGGGCTGGAGAGCACCTGGCCGCTGGTCCTCATCGCCATTGGCGTGGCGATACTCATCGGTGGTCTGTTGCGGCCCAGGTTCTGACGGCTATCCCCAATGGATCAGCCGCTCCAGCGCGTATCTGAGCCGCGCCAGCGGTCGCTCCCGTCCGATGCAGCGGTAGTACGGCGCACCGAAGCAGCGCACCAGGTCGCCGATGCGGTAGCGCGGGAAGACGGGCGTCGAGACGACGAGGCTGCCGATCTCGCCACGCCGCATCTCGTGCAGCATCTTGACTTCCCGGCCGGTGTCCACCTCGAAGAAAAACAGGTCGTAGTTGGGGACGACGTAGGGCCGCTCGTCCAGTTGCTGGGCAAAGATGCCCTCCGTCGCGCCGTAAATTTCGAGCACCTCCACCGGACCGTAGAGGGCACGCAGCGCCGGCTTATACTTGCTGTGGATACCAGCGATGCTGGTGCAGCCCAGCAGTTGCATACGCCACACGTCTTTGGGGTAGAGGCCGTAGCGATGGGGCAGGAAGCGGGCGAAGCGTAGCATCGTCTGCGTCACACCGATGCACATTGTAACCGACTCCTCCCGCGCTCGCTCGTAGACCAGGGCGAAGCGGCTCCGCCAGTCGGCTTCGCTGTCGCGCCCCCCCAGCGCGTCTATCTCCTCCTGCACTGGCACGAGCCACAGGTTGGAACGCTCGGCGTTGTAGCGGGCGTAGATGCCAGAACTGTAGCCTCGGGGTACCTCCCGCCCGCCCATCTGCACCGTGTCCACCTGCGCCGGGTAATTCAGGTTGAGGCAGGCTCCCTGCAGGACATCGTCCCGACCGCTGCGGAGCACGTAATTGAGCAGCACCCGCGATCCAGCAGCGCGCATCTCCAGATCGGTGGAGGTGATGGGCACGCTCTTGCTCTGACCTGTCGTACCCCGCGTCATGCCCCAGGCGACGGGCGGCTCCGGCAGCAGCAGGCTGGTTTCGCCCGCCGTCACCCGCCGGATGAGCGGCTCCAGGTCGGCGTAGGTGACGACGGGGAAGGCGCGGCGGTAATCGGCGATGGTGCGCACCTCGGCCGCGCCGTGCTCGCGCCCGTAGGCGGTACGAGCGTAGTCGGAGAGTAACCGCTCCAACACAGCCTGTTGCGCTGCTGCGGGATCCTCTAACCCATCGTACCAGGGCTGAAGACGGTATCGAAAAATGCCTCGGAAGCCCTGATTCAACAGGGAATCCCCCGCTAAGTCAGGACCTCCGGACGTTTTTTCTGACGCACTCCAATTGACTGCCACAGGTTTACTCTCCATTCCACTGCGCCAGCAATGCGGGCAATTCTCCCAGCCGCTTGATGATTGCATCGGGGACGATGATGCCTGCGATGTGGTTTACCGGCTTCATTTCCCAGGTACGCCGTCAATCAATACCCAGGCGCTTGCGCTCCTGCAGGATTTGGTTCAGTTCCTTGCGGCCAAAGAGTTGCGGTTTGCTTTCGGTGGCGGTCTTCTCGGCCTGTTCCCCAGCACTGGTTTTACTCCCGCTCAGCACCGCCACAGGCGAGACAATCCGCCGCACCTCGCGGGCACCGCAGGCCGGGCACGGCGGTGCTCCCTCCTCCTCAGCCGCCCGCAGTGTGCGGAAGAGATGACTGAAGACCCGATTACATTGCTGACAGCGATACTCGTAGATCGGCATTATGCTTGACT
>QMOC01000085.1 GCA_003648085.1 Chloroflexota bacterium | reverse complement strand
CTCGGCTCTTATCCCCCTCATCCGAGGCGCGGTGCAGGTTGAGGCAGCGACGGCGGTGGTGGATGTGGAGGAGTGTGCCGGATGTGGCACCTGCGTCGAGGTCTGTCCCTATGGCGCGCCAGCCCTCGATCCGTATCTGAACGTATCGGTTGTGAACGCGGTGCTGTGCAAGGGGTGTGGGGCGTGTGCGTCGGCCTGTCCCTCCAAGGCCATTCACCTGCAACGCTTCACCCCTGGGCAGATTCTGGCGCAGGTGGAGGCGCTGGTGGAATGAAGGGTTCCAGGCTTCAATGTCTCAGGTTCCAGGTTGGATATACCCTGGAATGCGAAACCTGCAACCTGAAACACGTAATCTTTGAGGAGAGAATGGGATGAATAACGATGCTTTTGAGCCAAAAATCGTGGCATTTCTATGTAACTGGTGCACGTACACGGGGGCGGATCTGGCAGGTACGTCCCGCATCCAATACCCGCCCAATGTGCGCATCATCCGCTTGATGTGCTCTGGCGCGGTGGATCCCACCTATGTGCTTAAGCCACTTCTGGACGGGGCTGATGGCGTCCTCATCGGCGGCTGTCACCCCGGCGACTGCCACTATCAGTCGGGGAACTACAAAGCCCGGCGGCGCATCATCGCGCTGAAGGAGATCCTCAAGAGCGCCGGGTACGACGAGGATCGCGTCTGGCTGCGCTGGATAAGCGCTTCTGAGGGACAGCGCTTCGCCGAGACGGTGACGAAGATGACTGAATTCCTTAAGGAGAAAGGCCCCAATCCAATGCGTCAGAAATGGGCAGTGTAGGGTAGATATCCAACCGTAGCGCGCGGTGAGGAAAGTGGAGCATAGGCGTCAAACAAAATTAGGAGGATGTGTGAAGAAACTGGTAACGTGGTTTCAACGCATCATCGTTGCCTTGCTCATTATCCTGATGATCATGGTGGTGCTCTCCTCGGCCCTGGACTTAGGATGGCGAATCATTAACGATCTTGCAGCACCGCCTATCTTACTGATGGATGTTGGTAAGTTGCTGGATACGTTGGGGCTGCTTCTGCTGGTCCTGATCAGCCTGGAGTTGTTGGAAACATTAAGGGCCTACCTTGAGGAGCGCATGATCCACGTGGAGGTCGTCTTCGCAGCAGCGATGATGGCCCTCGCTCGTAAGGTCATCATCTTGGACGTGAAAGAGTTGCCAAGTATGACCTTGTTAGGAATCGCTGCCATCATCATTGCACTATCCGGCGGGTATTACCTGTTCCGGCGTGCTGGTTGGGGGTAACCTCTACCCAACTATTAATCTGCCAACGCTAAGGAGATGATTATGAGAATTATAATACCTGTTGAGAGCGGTGACGCACTGGCCGCTGTGCGCGGATTCCTCAAGCGCCTGTTGGAAGCCGAGGTGGTCGAGGCGGTGCTGGTGCCAATGGAGACTCCCGCCGGCACCATCACCCCGGCGCTGGTGGCCGATCCTGACCTGTTGGATGCGGCCAATCCGCTGGCTCCGGTGATGGGGCTGAATGCGGCGCGGGTGGCGGGTCACGTCTCCATCCGCGAACCCCGCGGGCGCATTGGCGCGGTACTGCGCTCGTGTGAACTGCGGGCGCTGGTGGAACTGGTCAAACTCCAGCAGGCCAGTCTGGAGGACCTGGTGACCATCGGCGTGGATTGTCTGGGTACCTACGACGTGGCGGTCTACAACGCGATGCGGGCCGACGGTGGAGTGGATCTGGCGGCGTATCTGGCGACGGCCCGGAGCGGCGAACTGGCTCCGCAGGAGGGATACGCCTTCCGCGACGGTTGCCAGATGTGCGAGAAGCCCCATGTCGAGGGGGCCGACGTCACACTGGAACTCTTTGGCGCTGATCTGAGCGCCGGCATCCCGGTCACCCTGCCCGACGAGATGGCCGAGAAGTTGGGGTTAAGCCCGGCGGAGGAGGATGGCCGGCGGGCCGAGGTGGTGGAGAAGGTGGTCGCAGCCCGCACCCAGGTGCGCGATGCGCGCTTCGCCGAGATGCGCCAGCGGCTTGATCAGGAGGGCATCGAAGGGGTCTTCGCTGCCTGCGTGCGCTGCCATAATTGTATGACCGTCTGCCCTATCTGCTACTGCAAGACCTGTCTATTCAAGAGCCCCGTCTTTGATCACGAGCCGATGCAGTATATGAACTGGGCGCGGCGTAAGGGAGCGACCCGCCTGCCGGCCGATACGATGCTCTTCCACCTGACCCGTCTCAACCATATGGTGCTTTCCTGCGTTGGCTGCGGGATGTGCACCAGCGATTGCCCGGCGGAGTTGCCCGTAGGGTTGGTCTTCCGTGCCATCGGGCAACAGGTGCAGGCGGTGTTCGACTACGTGCCGGGCCGCGACGTGGAAGAGCCGCTGCCGCTGGTGACGTTCCGTGAGGATGAGTGGATGGAGGTAGGAGAAGAGTGACAAGGTGACAGGGTGATAGGGTGATAGGGTGACAGGGTGATAGGGTGACAAGGTGACAGGGTGACAGGGAGAGAGGGTGACAAGGTGAGGGTCTCCTTGTTCCTGTGTCTCCCCGTCTCAGCGTCTTCGCAAGGAGAGAACTTATGGAGACTGAGAAGCAATCCGAAGTAACCGAGGCTGACCTGATTCCTGTTTATATTATGGGCAAGCGCTACATGGTGCCGCCCACGCTGACGATCATGAAGGCGATGGAGTACGCGGGCTACAAATTGGTCCGTGGATGTGGCTGTCGCGGCGGCTTCTGCGGGGCGTGCGCTACCGCCTATCGCATCCTGGGCGATCCGAAGCTCTACTTTGGATTGGCCTGCCAGACGGTGGTGCAGCCAAATATGTACCTGGCGCAGATACCCTTCTTCCCGGCCCAGCGCGCCACTTATGACATCACCAAACTGGAGCCTACTGCAACCACTCTCTTCTCCATCTACCCGGAGGTCCTCCGCTGTCTGGGTTGCGGGGCCTGCACCAAAGCATGCCCCCAGGAGATTGACGTGCGGGCTTATATGGCGGCCGGGATGAAGGGCGACATCGCCACGATGGCCGACCTGTCGTTCGACTGCATTATGTGCGGGCTGTGCGCCGTCCGTTGCCCGGCTGAAGAGGCGCAGTATAACATCGCCATCCTGGCCCGCCGCCTCTACGGTCGCTACCTGGCACCGCGGTCCAAACACCTGGAGGAACGACTAGAGGAGATCGAAGCCGGCGAGTTCGATGTGGCGTTGGCGGAACTCAAGCGGTTGAGTCGAGAGGAACTGGTGGCCCGTTACCGGGCCCGCGATATTGAGCCGACAGAAGGTCCCAGGGAGGAGGAAGACTAAAACGATGAGTGGTTATCCGCCTGAGATGCAAGAATCTATCCGGCTGGTCGAGGCGACTCGACTGCGCCGACTCAAGGAGACGTTTCCCACAATGTCGTTGGAGGAGCGCGAGCAGGTGCTGAACGCGTTCCACCCCGATTACATCAAGGAAAAAATGCGCGCCATACGCGTGGGCGTGAGCAAAGGGCAGCGCATGCCGGTCGAACTGGCCGACATCGTCGAGGGACGCCCCCACATCGGCCCCGACTTTGATCTGAGCGAGCCTTTTGCCGAAACCGACGTGCTCGTCATCGGCGGGGGCGGTGCGGGGGCCTCGGCGGCGCTCCTGGCGCAGGAGAACGGTGCTAAGGTTATTCTGGTAACTAAGTTGCGCTTCGGCGACGCTAACACGATGATGGCCCAGGGGGGCATCCAGGCCGCCGACCGGCCCAACGACAGCCCTGCCATTCACTACCTGGACGTCATGGGCGGGGGACACTTCACCAACGTGCCGGAACTGGTGGAGGCGCTGGTGATGGACGCGCCTTTCGTCATCAAGTGGCTCGAGGATCTGGGGATGATGTTCGACAAGGAGCCGGACGGGACGATGGTGGAGCGGCACGGCGGTGGCACCAGTCGCATGCGTATGCACTCGGCCCGCGATTACTCCGGCGCGGAGATTATGCGCACGCTGCGCGACGAGGTGCGCAATCGGGAGGAGGACATCACTGTGATCGAGTTCTCCCCTGCCGTCGAACTGGTGTTGGACGACAAGGGACAGATCGCTGGCGCGGTGGTGATGAACCTGGAGACCGGAGTCTATTCCTACATCAAGGCCAAGGCGGTGATACTGGCGACCGGCGGTGGGGGACGGCTTCACTACCAGGGCTTCCCCACGACCAATCATTACGGCGCGACGGCCGACGGGGTGGTGATGGCCTATCGCGTTGGTGCACCCCTGGGCTATCTGGAATCCATGCAGTACCACCCGACCGGCGCAGCCTTCCCGGAGCAGATCGTTGGCCTGCTGGTGACGGAGAAGGTGCGTGGGTTAGGTGCCCAGCCGGTCAACAAATACGGCGAGCAGTTCGTCTATCCGCTGGAACCCCGCGACGTCGAAGCGGCGGCCTTCATCCGCGAGTGCAAGGAGCGGGGTAACGGCATCATCACCCCCACCGGTCAGCCCGGCGTGTGGCTGGATTCACCGATGATCGAGATCATCCAGGGCCCTGGCACGATCAAGAAGAACCTGCCGGCGATGGTGCGCCAGTTCGGGCGCTTCGGCATTGACATCACGCAAGAGCCGATGCTCGTCTACCCGACGCTGCACTATCAGAACGGCGGTGTGCGGCTGCGGGCCGATGGCTCTACCGAGATTCCCGGCCTCTTTATCGCGGGCGAGGTGAGCGGCGGCGTACACGGCCACAACCGGCTGATGGGCAATTCCTTGCTGGAGATCACTGTGTTCGGTCGGCGCTCCGGTCGCTCGGCGGCGGCCTACGCGCAGCAGGTGAAGCCAGGGAAGCCCACTCTGGCCCACATAGAGGCTTGGAACCGGGAGTTGGAGGAGGCCGGGGTGGATACGGGTGTGATCTCGCCCATCCTGCTGCCGGATTATACGCGGCGGGTATGAGCGGCGGCAGTTAGCCTCGTTTGTGGTGCAAAACGCGGCGGAAGCCCCGATTTATCGGGGATTTCCCGGCTGAAGCCGGGCCTCCGACCTCGTTTCGTACCAGGTGCTAACTTTGTTCTCGGTGCAAGACAGGATGGAGGCCCCGATTTATCGGGGATTTCCCGGCTGAAGCCGGGCTTCCGACCTCGTTTCGTACCAGGTGCTAACTTTGTTCTCGGTGCAGGACAGGATGGAGGCCCCGATTTATCGGGGATTTCCCGGCTGAAGCCGGGCCTCCGTAAAATATCAACCAAGGAGAAGGAAACCGATGCGTAAGGAGCCTGTCGGCGCTGTGCTGGTCGTCGGCGGTGGTGTAGGAGGAATGCGCTCAGCGATTGACCTGGCCGAGGCCGGCCTGAAGGTCTATCTGGTGGAGACGCTGCCCTGGCTGGGCGGTCGAGTGGCGCAACTGGGTTATATGTTCCCCACCCACGACTGCGTCCTCTGCCGGGGCACTTCGGACCACGGCTACGGCTGCACACGACCAGCCATCTCACCGGCCTTTCTGGATCACAACCGGCACCCTAACATCGAAATTCTCACCAACAGCGACCTGATTAACGTGACGGGATATGCCGGGGATTTTACGGTAACGCTGCGTCATCGTCCGACCTACGTGGATGCCGAACGGTGCATCAACTGCGGGCTGTGTGCCGGCGTATGCCCGGTGTCCCTGCCCAGTCCCTTCCAGATGGGATTGGCGGTCCGCAAGGCGATCTACAAAATGGCGCCACGCGCGCTGCCGGATGCCTACATCGTGGACAAGGTCCCGCGCTGCGATACCTGTCGCCGTTGTGAGGCGATCTGTCCTACCGGTGCGATTAATCTAGACGAGCAGGAGACTGAGTACACTCTTCATGTCAGCGCCATTATCCTCTCGCTGGGCTATGAAATATCGGATCCGACCGAGTACGAAGAATTGGGCTACGGTCGCTACCCCAATGTCATCCACTCAATGCAGTATGAGCGACTGGCCAGCCGCTCCGGTCCAACGGAGGGCATCGTGATGCGCCCCTCCGACGGCAAACTGCCCCGGCGCATCGCCTGGATTCAGTGCGTGGGTTCCAGGGATCACAAACATCCTTATTGCTCCTCCATCTGTTGTATGTACGCCACGAAGGAGGCCATGCTGGCCAAGCAGCGCGTCGAAGGCGTCCACTGCCAGATTTTTATGATGGACGAGCGGGCCTTCAATAAGGAGTTCAATGCCTACTACGAGCAGGCGCGGAAGCGATATGGAGTGGAGTACACGCGCTGCCGTATTTCGGGGGTCAGGGAGGACCCGGAGACCCACGACCTGATCCTGCGCTACCCGGACCAGGATGGCAAGGTTGTCGAGAACCGTTTCGATATGGTGGTACTCTCGGTGGGGGCGCTGCCGCCTCGGGGGTCCCGTGACCTGGCCGACTTGCTGGGGATTGAACTGAACCCTTACGGCTTCTGTGAGACGGATAAGTTTGCCCCGCTGGAGACGAGCCGGCCCGGCATCTACGTCTGTGGGGCCTTCGCCTCCCCCAAGGAAATTGCGGAGACGATCCTGGACGCAGCAGGTGCGGCCGGTGACGTGATGCGGTTGTTATCCAGTAGGATCGGTGTGCAGGCCTATGGGCGAAAGTATCCCTTCCTCTGCAAGGAGCCTGACCGCCTTCCTCCGGAGCGGGACGTGGCGGGGGAGGAGCCGCGCATCGGCGTCTTCCTTTGTCATTGCTATCCGAGCATCGCGGGGATCGTGGACATGGATGCGTTGGCCGCTTTCGTTGCCGGCTTGCCCAACGTGGTTCATGTCGGGACGACGGACTATGCCTGCCTGGAGGAGGGCCGAGGGCAGATCCAGAGGGCGATTGAGGAGCACGGGCTGAATCGAGTGGTTGTGGCGGCCTGTAGCCACCGCACTCACGAATCGTTGTTCCAGCGCGTCGTGCGCCAGGCCGGGCTGAACCCCTATTTGTTGGAGATAGCGAACATACGCGAACACTGTGCCTGGCCACACGTGGACGACCCGGCAGGGGCCACCCGTGCGGCAAAGGAGTTGGTGCGCCTGGCGGTGGCGCGGGCGCGGTTGGCCGAGCCGGTGCACAAGCAGGCTCTTGAGCCTGTCCGACGGGCGTTGGTGATCGGAGGTGGCGTCTCCGGTATGACGGCGGCGTTGAACATTGCCGATGCCGGGTACGACGTTACGTTGGTGGAACGAGAGCCCGGGTTAGGTGGCAATCTGCAACACATCTACTATGTGGCCGAGGGGGATAACCCCCAGCGGTTGCTACGTGACCTCACCAATCGGGTGTTGGGTCATCAAAGGATTGACGTCCTCACCAACTCCGAAGTAGTCGCGCATGAAGGCAGCGTGGGTGCGTTCCGTTCCACGGTGCGCACGCCGCTGGGCGAGGTGGAGGTTGAGCATGGCGTGACCATCGTGGCCACCGGCGGGCAGGAGTGGCGTGGGGACGTGTATTTGCTCGGCCAGGATGAGCGCGTTGTCACGGCTCTTGATCTGGAGGAGATCATCACTCATCGGCCGGAGCAGATCGTGGGGTTGAAGGAAGTCGTGTTTATCCAGTGTGTGCGGCGGCCCGGTGTGGTTGAGTATTGCAGTCGAACGTGTTGTACAAATACGATGAAGAATGTCATCCGCATCAAGTTGCTCAACCCGGACTGCCGGGTAGTTGTTCTCTACAGGGACATCATCACCTATGGGTTCAGGGAGGCGTTCTACACCGAGGCGCGGCAGCGAGGGGCCATTTTCGTCCGCTACAACGAGGATCACTTACCGCAGGTGCAGGTGAATGGTGAAGGGAGATTGGAGGTTATAGCCTGGGAGCCCTCTCTGCGGCAGGAAATCGTGCTGCATCCCGACCTGGTGGCCCTGAGTATGGCGATAGAGCCAGCGGAGGGAACGGAGAGACTGGCCCGCATCCTGGATTTGCCGCTCTCCAATGAAGGCTTCTTCATGGAGGCTCATCTCAAGATGCGCCCAATGGATATGGCAAGGGAGGGGGTTTTCGTCTGCGGGATGGCCCACTATCCCAAATTTATTGAGGAGTGCATCACCAACGCACAAGCGGCGGCAGGCCGGGCACTCACGATTCTCGCCACACCACGGCTTTACATCGGCGGTGTTGTCTCGGTGGTGGATCAGAGCAAATGCGTGGGCTGTCTGACCTGTGTGCGCGTCTGTCCCTTTGGAATCCCCAAAGTGCGGTATTCGGATACAGGGGTGGGAGGGATCAAGGGAGCAGCGTACATTGACCCGGCGCTATGCTCGGGAT
>QMOC01000084.1 GCA_003648085.1 Chloroflexota bacterium | reverse complement strand
CACCGACCCCGCCTCCTCCCCCGCTCCCGTGACACGTCAGCCGTTGCCCGCGACTTCATTCGCCAGGCCGAGGGGCTCTAAGAAATTATTTCGGGCATCTGAGGGAGGGCGCGGGGCTAAACCCCCGCGCCGAGAGGGAGAAGCCCCTGGAGCGAGTCGGCGAATCAGCGCGGCAGGTGCTATGTCATGGCGAAGGCGTGTCAATACGCTCCTCCAACGTACCCACGCAGTGAACTTATGCGTCTACACCGCCTCCGTCTGCCCGAAAGGATGTGAGTTCATTTCCCTAACCATTGCGCAGCGTCAGTGGGAGGTAAACCCGCCGGGCGCTGCCCACGGTGATGTAATCCGCCTTCACCTCCCTATCACTCCCCCCCGGCCCACTCACTGTCAGCGTCACGGTGTAGACGCCGGCCGTCTCGTACACGTGGGTGGGGCTCTTCAGCGTGCTCGTCATCCCGTCGCCGAAGTCCCATAGGCTGGCGGTGTAGTCGCCGGTGGAGGTGTTGGTGAAAACCACCCTCAGTGGAGCTATACCAGAGGTAGGCGAAGCGGTGAAATCTGCAATTGGTGGAACGTAAACCGTCTTCCATACTCCGCCACCACTAAGTCCGGCATAAACTATACACGAATCTGTTGGATCCACCGCTAGAGCGGTCACGGCCATACCAGATGGCAACCCCTCACTTACATTTGACCAACTGGTACCTCCATCACCGCTCTTGTAAATCCCACCCCATATATCGCCAGCGTACAAAACTTGGCTATCATTAGGAGCCATAGCAAGAGAACTATTGAAGCCATATTCCAGGCCCGTTTGTACCCAGGAGATTCCACCATCAGTGCTTTTGTAGATTCCTCCAGGTTCCCACAACTTGCCCGCATAAAGGATTTTGGTATTGTACGGATCAATAAGAATAACGTGAATCTGACCTGATAAGTTTCCCACTGTTTGAGTTATCCAAGAGCCACCTCCATCTATTGTCTTGTGAATTACCGAGGAACCTACGTAGATAGTTTGAGGATTCATAGGATCAATGGCCACTGTTTTAAACCACTCATCAGTTAGCACAGAATCCCAAGTTTTCCCTCCATCCATAGTTCGATAGACGCCCCAACCGGCCGCATATAGGATTTGCTCATCGCTGAGGGCGATGGCCAAATCATTAACCAAGGCATTCACATCTGTGGAGAACCATGAATAGCCGCCATCCATGGTCTTGTAGATTCCTCCGCTTCCGCTGCCAACATAGGCAATCTTATCATTGTCAGGATTGATCGCCAACGAGGATAATCCGGCATTAGAAGGTATACCCTTGCTGAGTTTAATCCAGAACATTCCGGCATCAATGGTCTTGTAAACTGCGCTTTCCTCTACGACAGCATACAGAACCTGTCGGTCACGAGGAGAGACGGCAAGGTCAAGCACCGTTAGGCCATCCATCCCTGATAAAAGCCAAGGTGTGTTTAGGGGAGTATTGCTCACAGTAACCGTCACTGATTGCGAAATCCCCATACGGCCTTCATCATCATAGGGTATAACCCGCAGAGTGTGAAGCCCATTGGTCACCTGCCTTGTGCTCCAACTCCAATGAGCGGACTGACCACCTGCAATGCCGTGCAGGACATCATCCAAGTATAGTTCGACACTATCGAACGTGCCTTCTACCGTCACAGTCACGACGTCACATACCGTCGCTCCGGCCAGCGGTGTTATGATAGTGGCCGTGGTTGGAATATAGTGACCCACGAAATCTTGATTTGCGGTGGCTGCCGGAACACTGACTATTCTGGTAACAGGTGTGAACACATAATGTTTCTTACTTGGAATCAATTGGTAAGTTCCGGTAACCAATCCCGTCAGTGTATATGCGCCGGAGGCGTCGGAAACGCCACCAGAAGCGTATCTGAGGGTTTCTATCCTTACACCGGGGATCGGATCCCCGTCTGAGGTTTTGATTGTACCAGTTACAATATATGTCTGCACTTCGCGACTTTTGTAAATCAAGATGCGGCTGCGGTTGTGATCGAGGATATACAAGTTATCAAACTGATCAAACCGCGCTGAGAGGGGCATAGAGTGAAAATCACTTAAAGCGGCCACCGGCAAAGGGTTTGTCAACGGATCTTGGTAAACCACTGGAAAGCGAAGCCCGGAATAACCATTGAACCCAATAACCATGCGACCCTGTGAATCGAAAGCCGGTTCCCAGGGGCCACATATAGGGTCTTGCTCACGGGGAAGGCAGTTTGGTTCGGTAAAGTCGCCATTTCTGCCCAACACACGGGTGGCTGGAATGCCGAAGACAGCAGATGTTGGCGCGTCTGGGATAGTATCAGCATCGAATTCTAACAAACGGAGATTGCCGTTGACTTCAAGATTGTGGTCAGATATCCATAAATTGCCATGTTCATCAAAAGTTAACGGTCCTGGATTACAGAGGGAATCTTGGGAGGGGAAATCGCGCCCACGTCCCTGGTTACACTCCATCCCAGATGCATTCAGCTGCCCGAGAACTATATCAACAACCGGGTGAGTTATAACGTCTCTGATACGAAAAGCTCGATGGGTATCAGGGTCAGATAGCCACAAGCAGTTACAGTCAGGATCAACGTCAATCCCCCCTACGACCAATCCACCGGTCCAAGTAAATACCCCACCACCTTGAAGCGGCAAGGGGGATGTTATTGTCAAAACCGGCACTGCTCCCATATCGAGGGGGAGTTTATAACCATAGATTACGGGGCTTTCCCAACTACACCAACCGCATCCGTAGATCACCCAAAGTCGCCCCTGGTCATCTGCTCGCATCCTTCCAAATTCCCGCCCCCATCTCGGTCGAGTATGGAAATCCGGCTGACCGATAACTCCATCCGCAGGTTTATAGTTCGTAAGATCCCAAGGATTATTCCAAAAAAGAATGCGCTTGCCGTCAGCATAAATTAATTGCCCAGCCGCCACTTCAAGCCCCATTCCTCCGTATAGACCTCGCTGTCCGGTATAATTGAAAATTCCATCCGGATGAGCACGTAGAATAATCGAATCTACAGTATATGAGGGAGCGGCAAGGTGCAAGATTTCCTGTAAATCCCAACCTGTTATAATAAGATTGCCATCCTCGTCAACCCCTAGTCCACCCCAAGATCTCGTCTCACCCGTATGCTCCACAACTACACTTATTACCCCATTAACAAAGAGAATAAATCTATCATTACCTTCATCATTTACCCATATCCCACCGTTAGGAGCTATCTCTAAACCCGTTGGTTCTCGCACATCATTTGTTAAGATCCAACTGGCTGGCATGCCATTTGAAAGTGGAGGTTCAAACACCAAAATGCGCCCTTCCTGGCCTGTTCCTACAGCGCCATCAGCGACATAAACAGCTCCGTTAGTGTCTACACGGACGGAGGCAGGATTATGCATTTGGTTGAGGCCCACTCCAGGGGTTGTAGTCGAGAAGTCCGGCTGACCTAGAACGAGATCTGCCTCATCGGCTGGCCTCCCCAACGCTGGATCGAACGGGAAGCGAAGGACCCGATTGTTCTGGGTATCTGCCACCCAGAGATTACCGGCATGGTCAATAGTAACCCCTGCCTTAGCAGAGCCGTAGCCTGGCACCGGGGATAAGCATAAACTCCTTGCATCGGTATGGGAGTACCCGGCTCCACGATTGCAGGTCACACCGGAGAAATCGGCTTGTCCCCAGACGTAGTCCGCTATGGCATCTGTTGCAAATGGATCATTGTAACGCAGAATGCGATTGTTATAAAAATCAGGTACATAAAGATTGCCCTGAGCATCGGTTGCCAATGTCGCAGCTGATCCGCTCTCTGATACACTTATTGTCTCTTCACGGAGTCCACATAGTGTCTCAGTGCTAGCCATAGGTACGTCCGGATATATCTGGTAGCCACTATCACCATTACATGCAGATGCGTTGAATGAGGGTTGTCCTAACACAATATCGGCTGCCCTGTCTTCCTGGATCTGGCAGGTCGCACCCGGACAATCTGAATTAGTAGTACAATCCTGACCCTCATTCGCACCCGCTAAACATATGCCTAGGTGCGATAATCCTAACACCCGACTATTACCGCTATCATACACATAAATTCGATTAGGGCGGCAAGATCTGTCCACGTAGATTCCGCCAGGATTAAACAAATGGTTGCTCACAACTTCATTAAAGGTGATTTGTGAGAAATCAGGTTGGCCCAATATTGTATCAGCCCTCCAATCACCGGGTTTGCCTCTTATCAGAGGATCGGCCACAAATAATGGTTTGTATACCCAATTACCATCTTGTGTAACATAATGAAAGGCTCCTAATAACCCGGCGATATAAGGATTAGCACTCAAACTTACTGTAAACTCACCACTACTTGTTGTAGTAATAGGGTATGTATGCCATCCGATAGAGACTTCTAGCGAATGTGGACCACCCCATCTTTTCGTGATGTTTGCCGGGGCGATCCCTGAGATAATCTTCGTAGCAGGATCAACTTGAAAAGTTATCGTTGGAACTTGTACAATTCTCAGATTAGTGCCATCCAATACTTCAATTGTATCTCCGTCCTCAATAAAGTGATCCATAGATACCGAGAAATACCCGACCTGATCTGAAGTGACGGTACGAGTAACTACAAGAGTATTAGAACGAGTAAGGGTTATCATCAGCGTGGCACCAGGAGTAGCAAATCCCCATACGATGGAACTGATGCCCATCGAATGAGAGGACCCCCACGGAAGCCCAAATTCTGTACTTCTTCTAACACCTATTAAAGAGGCGCTGAAAGGCATAAATATCCGGTTTCCCACATCATCCACATAAACAAGAAATCCAGGAGTGCCAGAATGAAATGATTCATTGTCAAGGTGGATAGTAAATGTACCATCATCATTAACTGTGACCCTTTTGTGGATATGTCCGATGGTCACCTCCAGGTTAGGATGGACACCGGGTGCCCACTTTGACTTTCTAACAGCCGGGAGGATAGAACCTGTAATCGAGTCGGTCGAAGCATCACCAGATGCTTTCATTGGAATAACTGGGATCTTAATTTTATCAATACCATCGTTTACCTCGACTGTATCGCCCGCTTTTATCTCCCAGGCCAGGTAAGCATGGTAGAGTCCGTCTCTCCCCGCTATCGTTGTAGTTGTTAGCACGCGATAAGTGTCGCGCGTTAATGTGATGGAAATAGTAGCATATGGTGCGCTGTAGCCCCACACTACATTGGTCACCCAGGGGTTCCGTACATTAACTTTAGGAAGAGTTGGACGTTTAAAGAAGCCATAGGTTTGAGTAGGGATTTCATTCCAAACCCTTCTGCCCTCTTTCCGCCTCGCAGGGGAGTCCTCGGTGACCTGCTCCAGTAAAGGGTGTCCTCTAAGACGGTCAAGCAACGCGCTTAGGGCTACCGGATTACCGGAGATGATGATAAGATTGGAATCGGGATCATCTACCTCAATTTCCAAGTCGTGAACCATAGCAGCGATTGCACGAACGGAGACCAATAACTCATCCCGAACCGAGTGAGGCGATATGCGCCTGCTCCCTAGCCACATTTTCCAAGATTGGTATTCATTCATAAACTTTAAAAGATCTTTGGGCCAAAGAAGGATGCTCTGGCGATTAATATACGGACCTTCCAGTGATCTACGGGTGTTATACATTCCATACACGCGGCACAGAGTGGGAGGTGAGGTACTGGTAATAGGTATGTTGGCCTTTATCTCCCCTGCATTTGGTACGATAGGGGGATACTGAATGGTAGCGGAGAAAACTTCTGATCTATTCTGTGCATTAAACGTCCATATGAGAGCGCATACCAATGTTATGATAAATACTATTGCCAGGAATACTCGCTTGCTCAATTCCACACCTCCTTAATTTCCCTTATCGCAAAATACACCACCACGCCCAGTTCGTCCAGGCGGGCGCGGGCGTAGGGGCCGGAGATAGTCACGCGGGTGCGGAAGGGGCCGACGGAAGCGGCCCGCGCCTTGGCCACCACAGCAGATGCGGAGGCAGGGTTGGCGCTGCCCCCAGCAGATTCCCCATCCGATCAAACACCCATACCCGCAATGGCTCCCCCGGCTCCCAATCGAACGGCCCTGCCACGGTCAGGGCGGTTTCCTCCCCCACCGGTTGGCGCACAATGACCACGCTAGGGTTCCGCTCGACGATCAGGTAATGCTCAACAGGCTCTTCATCACAAGGGCACCGCTAATCCATCAGGGGGAGATAAATTCGGTTGAGCCGCTCGGCCACGATGAGCGTGATAGGTACCTGCACCGGACTCCCCACCACTCCCGCTTCCGCTTCGACGGTGATGGTGGCATGATAAGTGCCGACGGACAGGCCGGTGGTATCCACGCTCACTTCCACCCTCTCCCCGACCGGCTGGAGATGCAACCAATCCGCGTCGCCGGAGGCGTTCCAAGTAAACGAACCACATCCCTCCTGCAGGATCGAGAGCATCTGCGCGGGCGGGGGCGAAGCACCGCGCTCGGCCAGGAAGGCCAGGGAGGATGGCGAGACGGAGATGCGCTTCGGATTTAAGTTGGCCTCCTCAATAGCGGAGAAATTACCGGCATCGTCGGTGTACCGCACCCAGATACCACCACCCCGATAGTTCCCTCCGGGCACTTTCCAAATCATAGGCGATTCCACCGGCTGTGGGGCGGTGAATATGTACACCCCATCCACATAGACATCCGCCTCTCCTCCTGAACGCCAGAACTGAAATATGAGGAAGACATCATCGGGGTTATCGTGGAAGGTGAAGGGGATGGGAAACTCCTGATAGACGTTCGCGGATGCGAAGTCCGTCCCCCTCAGGCTAAGAGGCCCGTACTCCGTGCCCCCTCCCTTGACCGAGATGCGGGCCACCTCGCCGCCGGAACTGTTATCGCTCACCTTGAGCCGGAAGTAGGCGACGAAAGGGGTCTCTTTGTAGAACTCCGTCGTCCAGACCCAGGCGAAGGACTCGCCGTTGCCGGGGCGCAGGCGAAAGGCAGTACCGCCTATGGCATCCCCATCCTCCACCTGCTCACCGTTGCCCCACCACAGGGTAAAGGTGTCGAAGGTATCGTCGGCAAACCAGTTCTGGCTGAACTGGACGTAGGGGAGGCCCCCGCCATCCAGACCGTACAGCGTGACCGTATCGGTGGTGGAGGAGGCCAGGTGCAGGCCCAGTTCATCAAGAGGCACCGTCTCCCCCAGGTAAATGGTATCGTCGGCGATGGTAGTGCGCCCCAGTCTGTCCCCGGTCTTGACGTACACCGTGCGCCATCCGGTGCCCGACTCCAAGGCCCATACCCTCTCCGCCGAGTAGGGCTCCCAAGAGGCGTCGGTGAAACAGGGGTCGTTGGCTATCATCATCTCAGTGGCCGCGCTCATCCCGGTGAAGCCGCCGTTCCCCTCATTGGTGTAGATGTAAAGATTGACGGTGGTGGAGGTGGTGGTGATGGCCTCATACTCAATGATAACCGGTGGATAGACCGAGTCGTAGCCGAAGTCCTGGGTCACATACCCTCGCCCGTCGCTCTCCCGGAGGTAGTATCCCAGGCCGACCTCGCGGAAACCGGGATTGAGGAGATTGGCCCGGTGGCCCTCGCTATTCATCCACCCTTGGATGGCGTATTCGGGCGTCACGTAACCGCAGAAGCAATTCTCGGCCCCGAGGAAGCCTTTGTATCCGAAAGCCGCACCGCGATCCCAGGGTGCCCGTCCGAGCGTATCATCGTGACCGCAGTATCCACCGGGGCGGTTTTCCACCGAATCCCAGGAGAACCAACGGGCAGCGTGGGTCATTTGGACGTTCCAGCGCAACGGGGGTACATCGTTATCCCATCGCGCCAGGTTGCCCAGGTAGACGGTGCGCATCTCATCCAGGACGAGGTGGGCCGGCTGCGGGGGTGGGCCGGGTTCCTGCGCCCGCCCGGCCCTTCCGGTCATAAGGCCAAACGCCAACACGATCAGAAGTATGCCGATGGATTCCACCTTCGCTCTCATATCCCCTCCGTCTACTCGAACCCTCATCCGAAGCGTACAGCCAGTCGTACAAGCGCCCCCCTTGACGGTCAGGTAGCGTCATTGTAGACCTGAACCCGTCATCGTGCGATCATAAGGTCTGTCTACCACTGCCTCACAAGGTAGGGCAGGAATACCCTAAAACCAGAGCGCAGAAGTATGATGCGTAGATATCCGCCCGGGTCCACTGCCTCATT
>QMOC01000083.1 GCA_003648085.1 Chloroflexota bacterium | reverse complement strand
TGTCGGAGGAGCGCAAGCAGGAGGTCAGCATCCGCCAGGTCGCGCAGATGCTGGCGCACATTCGAGAGATGGACGACCGCCCCCTGACCGTCGCCCGCCCGCTCGAAAAGCGGTTGGTGGGCAACTGCCGTGACTTTGCCGCTATGCTGTGCGCGATGCTGCGCCACCAGGGGGTGCCCGCCCGTGCCCGCTGCGGGTTCGGCGCGTACTTCGAGCCCGGTCATTACGAAGACCATTGGGTCTGCGAGTACTGGAATGCAGACGAGGAAGGATGGGCATTGGTGGATGCACAACTTGACGCACTCCAGCGCGAGACGCTGAAGATCCCGTTCGACCCCTACGACGTGCCCCGCGACCAATTCCTGGTCGCCGGAAAAGCCTGGCAGTTGTGCCGTGCGGGCCAGGCGGACCCCGACCGCTTCGGCATCTTCGACATGCACGGGATGTGGTTCGTTCGCGGCAACGTCGTGCGCGACTTGCTGGCGCTCAACAAGATCGAACTCTTGCCCTGGGATGACTGGGGGCTCATCGTCAAACAGGAGGAGGACATCTCAGCAGAGGATATGGCCCTGCTGGATCACGTCGCCGCACTGACCCTGGCCGATAACGAATCGTTCTCTGAGGTGCGCGCGATCTACGAGAACGACGCGCGCCTGCGTATGCCACCCGATTGGCAATCGTAGTACCGCAAGGCGCTGTGTAGCACCTTGAAGGAAGATGTGTTATAATTTGGGTACGATGATCATAGAAGCCGGTATTTCATATGGAGCAACGACGCCATGCGTTACCTAATCATATCCGACATTCACGCCAATTTGGCAGCCCTGGAGGCCGTGCTGGACGATGCACCCCCCTTCGATGAGATCTGGTGTCTGGGTGACTTGGTAGGGTACGGCCCCGATCCCAACGAATGTGTCGAACGGATTCAGGACTTCCCCCATATCAGCCTGGTCGGCAACCACGACTGGGCCGCGGTGGGCCGATTGGACTTGAGTAGTTTCAACACCGACGCTCGCATCGCCAATGCGTGGACGCAGTCGGAACTTACGCCGGCCGCGCGCGAATACCTGAGCGGACTCCCCACTCATTTGGAACACGACGGCTTCTATCTGGCCCACGCCAGTCCCCGCGAACCGGTGTGGGAGTATATACTTGACGCCAGTCTGGCCTACGCTAACTTTGCGTATTTTTCCACCCCTATCTGCTTGGTAGGTCACACTCATATCCCCATCATCTTCGAGTTGGACGAGAAGCGGCAGCGTTGCGAGACACTTATCCCCCCTTTCCCCGGCTCTCTGGTACTCGGGCCGCATCGTATGATCATCAATCCAGGCAGCGTGGGGCAGCCGCGCGATGGTGACCCGCGTGCCAGTTACGCGATACTTGACACGCAGGAGATGACCTGGGAGTTCCGCCGCATCGCCTATCCGGTGGAGATCACTCAGGAGCGTATGCGTGCCCGCGGCCTGCCTCGCCGCCTCATCGAGCGGCTGGGGATGGGACGCTGATGGCGGCGAGTGCGCCGGCGATCCCGGCCGCCGAGTGACGTTGCAGGAACCTTTGGCTCTCTATAAGCGTCTGGAGGGCGATGATCTCAACTGATGAAGGAGCAACAATGTATAAGAAGATAGTATACGGTGTCATCACCTCCATCCTGGCGCTGGTCGTCGTGGGGTGTGCACCAAGGGCAGCACCTACGGAGGCTCCCCCGCCGGAGATCCGTGAGATGCCGGTCGAAGTGGTTGAGGCCGAGAAGCCGGCTTCCGCCCCATCAGGCTACGGAGCGGCTGACTACGCCGACATCGAGCGCCTCATCATCCGTACCGCCTCGCTCGACCTGGTGGTGCCGGACACCGAGGCGGCTCTCGACGAGATCAACGACCTGGTGGATGAACTTGGAGGCTACGTCGTCGAATCGAACGTGTATCAGTACCAGGAGGGGATGCAGGCCCACGTCACGCTCCGCGTCCCCGCCGAAAGCCTCGACGTCGCGCTGGAGCGCATCCGTGGCCTGGCGACCGAGGTGCGTCACGAGAGCATCTCCGGCCAAGACGTGACCGAGGAGTATGTGGACCTCCAGTCCCGCCTGCGTCACCTGGAGGCGACCGAGGCGCGGCTGCTGGAGTTTCTGGAGGAGGCCGAGGATACCGAGGCCGCCCTGGAGGTCTACGACCGGTTGCAGGAAATCCAGGCCGAGGTTGAGCAGGTCAAGGGGCGCATGCAGTATCTGGAGCAGTCGGCGGCGCTGGCGACGATCAGCCTCGACATCACCCCCGACGAACTGGCGCAGCCCATTCAGGTCGGCGGCTGGCATCCGGAGGGCACACTGCGCAAGGCCTTCGAATCCCTCATCCGTGTGCTACAGTTCCTGGTGGATGCGGCTATCGTCATCGTCGTGCTCGTCATCCCGGTTCTGGGCGTGATCGCCGCGCCCATCATCGGGCTGTTCTTCCTGGTGCGCGCCCTCATCCGGCGGCGTGCCCGCAGGGTGAAGTAGGAGTAGGCGCACATACATCCTTGCTTGGAGGAAAAGAGAGCGTTGGAGGAACCTCAATCTAGAGAAGTGCGGCCAGAGCACGTCCCTCCACCGAAGGGTGAAATCTCACTCGCCCAGGCTTTCGGTGGTCGCTCGCTGCTGCGCGAAATCTTGGAGACCATTCTACTAACCATCCTGCTCTTTCTGGTCCTTAACACGGTGACGGGGCGTTTTCAAGTGCGTGGTTCCAGCATGGAGCCGACGCTGCACGACGGCCAATACTTGGTGGTCAGCAAATTGATCTACTGGCTCCACCCGCCGGAGCGGGGGGACGTCATCGTTTTCCGCCCTCCCAACCACCCTAGCGAGGACTACATCAAGCGCATCGTGGGGTTGCCTGGGGAGCAAGTCGAGATTCGGGGCGGGGAGGTGTGGGTGGACGGTGTTCTACTTGATGAGCCCTACGTCGCTCACCCCGGCTCCTATTCCGGCTCGTGGAACCTGGGAGAGGGGGAGTACTTCGTTCTGGGAGACAATCGCAGTAACTCCAGCGATTCGCACAATTGGGGGGTGCTCCCCAAAGAGAACATCGTCGGAAAGGCGTGGCTCTGCTATTGGCCGCCGGAGGAGTGGGGTCTGGTGGCACACCACATCTTCCCGGAGCCTGCGGAGCAAGGGGATTAGGTTATGGTTTTGAAGAAAGACGAGATCGCTCGTTTCATTGATCACACACTGCTCAAGCCAGAGGCCACACCGGCGCAGATAGAGCGGTTGTGCGACGAAGCCCGTCGCTATGGATTCGCCGCCGTGTGTGTCAATCCCGTCTACGTGAGGCTGGCCGCCGAGAGATTGCAGGGGGCAGAGGTGGCGGTCTGCAGCGTGGTCGGCTTCCCGCTGGGCGCGACGACCACAGCGGCTAAAGTCTACGAGGCCCGGCAGGCCCTGGCCGACGGTGCGAGTGAGTTGGATATGGTGATCCACGTCGGGGCGCTCAAGGCGGGCGATTACGAGCGTGCGCAGGAGGACATCGCAGCCGTGGCGGATGTCTGTCACAAGGGCGGCGCGCTGCTCAAGGTCATCATCGAGACCGCGCTGTTAGACGACGCGGAGAAGGTTACCGCCTGTCGCCTGGCCCAGGCTGCCGGCGCCGACTTTGTCAAGACCTCGACCGGCTTCGCCGGCGGTGGGGCCACAGCCGAGGATGTGCGGCTGATGCGTCAGACGGTCGGGCCGCGGATGGGCGTGAAGGCCGCCGGCGGTATACGCAGTTACGCCGATGCGCTGGCAATGATCGAGGCCGGGGCGAACCGCATCGGAGCCAGCGCCGGCGTGCGGATTGTGGAGCAGGCTCCCGATTGAGGGAGGGAGAGGGAAAGGATCCCTGATGCCGGAACAATTGCGCACTTCCTGGCTGGTAGCGGATTTTTTCACCCGTGGTTATCGCATATCTGGTCGCGTGGATGTGCGCCGTCGGAAACTGGCCGACCAACTCAACGATCACACCACGGCTTTTCTTCTACTTGAGGACACCTACGTCTCCAACATCGAGCGTCCTGCGGACATCACTGCCAGCCACACCAGTTCTGTCCTCCGTAAAGATAATATCACCGCCGTCGTCGTCGCCCGCCAGGAGGATGGGTTGCCACGGGAGTATACCTACGGCAGTTATTTCAGCACCTATCTGCGCAAAGTTTTCATTATTGTCCCGTCCTTCGAGATCGAAGGCTACCTGCGGCTCTCAGGCAAATTGGATCTACGCACCGTGCTTACTACCGGTACAGATACTTTCGTCTCCATCCTTGATGGTCAGATGAGGTCCTCGTTGCATTCAGATGTTACTTTCACCGGCGGCGCTATCCTGGTCAACAAGGATCACATCGGGGCCTTCTGGGTAGAGGAGGAGGCATAGCCCGGCAATGGCGAAAATTCTGGTTGTTGACGACGACACCGAACTCTTGGAGATGATCTGGTTACTGCTGGAACAGCGGGGGGGACACCAGGTCATATTGAGCACTGATGCCGCAGATGGGCTGGCTAAAGCCCTGGCCGACCCGCCTGACCTGGCAATCATTGATGTGATGATGCCCGGTATAAGCGGTTACGACCTCTGCCGCCGACTGCGTGCCAACCCCCTCACTGCCTCCATCCCGATCATCATCCTCACGGCACGGGGCCAGCCTGTGGACCGCCAGGCCGCCTTGGACGCCGGCGCCGATGACTATATGGCTAAGCCGGTGATGATGGCGGAGTTGTTGGAACGGGTCAATGACCTGCTGGCAGAAAAGGCAGCACAAAAAGCGCCTGTGCTCACAGGGACGATCTTGCTGATGAGCCTGCGCGGTGGCGTCGGCGTCACCACACTGGCAGTTAACCTGGCAGCGGCGCTGGCCCAAATTGGAGGTCACTCCCCCCCTGCAAGGGAGATTGAGGAAAGCAACGTCCCCCCCGTAGAGGGGACTGAGGGGGGTGGGGCGGTCTGTCTGGTGGACCTCTGCCCATCGTCAGGGCACGTGGCCCTGCAATTAGGCCTCCGCCCTGATCCCAATTGGTCGGGCCTGATCGGGACCAATGTTCCCGACGCTGAGGTCGTCGCAGCTCATCTCCTGCAACATGCCTCCGGATTACGGGTGCTGGCGTCGCCGGTTTTCCCTCTCGTGGGGCCGGGGTTGTCGCGGACAGCGGTGCAGACGATACTCAAAATCCTGCAACAGCGGTTCGTCGCCACCGTCGTGGATGCTCCGTCGGTGCTGAACGAGATGACGATGGCGGCCCTGGAGGTGGCCTCAGTCGTGGGATTGGTCGTCACTGCTGAGGCTCCCTCTGTTCAGACGACCATCGGCACACTGCGTGTGCTCAGGCGGTGGTCGGCTAAACTTCAGATTATCCTCAATCAGTGCACGCCGGGGGCTCAATTGCCGACCGGCACCATCGAGCGTGCCCTTGGACGCCCGCTGATGTGGACCATCCCGTTCGATCCGGCTCAAGCGCGGGCGCTGGCGCAAGGAGCGCCGCTGGCCCTGCATAATCCCAGTTCGCCGTTGGCGCAGGCCGTGCGGGGATTGGCCCAGGCACTCAACCGCTAGCGTAGTTTGCGGTACAGAACTCGGCGGAGGCCCCTATTCATCGGGGTTTTCCCGGCCCTACAACCCTCATAAGGAGAAACGATGAATCGGACACTTGCTATGTTGGCTGCTGTGGCTACCTTATTGGCAGCGGCAAGTTGCTGCTGTTGCTGTGGTGGCTTCAATTGGGGTGATTGGGATTGGGAAAAATTCATCCAACCCACGTTGGTCTTCGACACTCCCACTCCCGAACCTTCCCCTGTCATCACCCGCGAACCCGCAGGTGATATTGGAGCCGAGACAGAGAAATTGCTGGAGACGACTGAGGTGCCAGTGCGCGACCTGCATGACCTGGCGATCCGGCTGAAAGGACTGCCTCCAGACACTCCGCGCACCATCAATCCGGAGGGCTCTCCCGATTACTCCGTCGGCACCCGCCGTCTCTTCCACGTCTCCAATGTGGACACTGATGAGCAATTCGACATCTACGCCGTCCTGGAGTACAAGACTGAGCACGTCTATATGTGGGTCGAGGATGGGGTGCACTTCGATCGGGACGACCTGATCGCGGCGGCCAATCTTTTCGAGGAGCACACCTACCCCACCGATCGAGCCTTCTTCGGCTCCGAGTGGACCCCTGGCGTGGACAACGACCCCCATCTCTCCATCCTCCACGCTCGTGGTCTGGGAGACTCCATCGCCGGCTACTACTCCAGCGCCGATGAGTTCGTCTCCGCTGTGCGTGACGATTCCAACGAGATGGAGATGTTCTACATCAATGTGGATAATGTACGCATCAATAGTGACTTCTATAACGGCGTGCTGGCTCATGAGTTCCAGCATATGATCCACTGGTACAATGATCGCAACGAGGAGACTTGGCTGAATGAGGGCTTCTCCGAGTTGGCGATGTACTTGAACGGCTTCGACACCGGTGGCTCTGAATGGACCTTCGCTATGGAGCCGGACACGCAACTCGATTCCTGGCCTGAGGGTCCTGGTGCTGCTGGGGCCAACTACGGCGCGGGCTACCTCTTCACCTCTTACTTCCTCGACCGCTTCGGCTCCGAGGCCACACAGGCGCTGGTGGCCCACGATGAAAACGGCCTCGCCGCCGTGGATGCAGTCCTGGCCGATTTAGGAACCGGGATGACTCACGATGACTTCTTCGCCGACTGGGTCGCTGCCAACTTCTTAGACGACCCCTATATCGCTGACGGGCGCTACGGCTACGAGGAGATTGACCCGCCTTCCTTTGACATCGAGACCACCTACTACGAATCTGACTACCCCGTCTCCGAGAGCAGTACCGTGCATCAGTACGGCACTGATTACATTGAAGTGTACAACGAGCAGCCGTTGGTATTTCGCTTCACCGGCTCCACTCAGATTGGCCTGATGGATACCAGCGCCCATAGTGGCGATTACGTCTGGTGGTCGAACCGGGGCGATGACTCGGATATGTACCTGACGCGGGCCTTTGATTTATCTGAGGTCAGCGACGCTACGCTGGAGTTCTGGACCTGGTACGACATTGAGGAGGATTGGGACTACGCCTACGTGGAGATCAGCACCGATGGAGGGCAGACCTGGGAGATACTCACCACTCCCTCCGGCACCGGCACCAACCCTAACGGCAATTCCTTCGGTTGGGCCTACACCGGCAGAAGTGGTGGTGGGGAGCGGGCGGAGTGGATTCAGGAACGGGTAGACCTCTCCGCGTACACCGGGCAGGAGGTACTGATCCGCTTCGAGTACATCACCGACGACGCGGTCAACCGCCCCGGCTTCGTCCTGGACGACATCGCTATCCCTGAGATTGGTTACTTCGGCGACTTTGAGGAGGATGAGGACGGGTGGGAGCCGGCCGGCTTCATCCGTCACGTCAATGTGTTGCCGCAACATTGGCTAGTGCAACTGATCCTCTTTGGCCCTGAGACGACGGTGCAGCGGCTGGAACTGAACGAGGACCGGACGGGCGAATGGGTTATCCCATTGGATAGCACCACGGATCGGGCAGTCATCACCATCTCCGGTTTGGCCCCCGTGACGACGGAGATGGCCTCCTATCACTATGAGATCATCCCTCAGTGAGAGCCTCGGCCGGGGTTGGTTGAAAACCCCAGGCTAGTTCTCGGTGCAAAAGGGGGTTGGAGGCCCGGCTTCAGCCGGGAAAACCCCGATAAATTGGGGCCTCCGTCGAGTTTTGCACCGGAAACCAGGCTGAGCAGTTCGATTTCAGGCCGGGGCAGGCAGGCGCTCAGTAGTGGATGTTGACCAGCGTTCCTACCTCAGCCCAGTTGAAGAGCCATTCCGCCTCCGAGGTGGGCAGGTTGACGCAGCCGTGGCTCATCGGGTGGCCGAAGTTCGAGTGCCAGTAGGTGCCGTGCAGGCTGTAACTCCGATAGAAGTACATCACATAGGGAACGTTGGGTAGATAGTAGCCAGGGCCGCTCATATCGTCGTAGCGCAGTTTGATCCAGATGCGGTACAGGCCGACGGGCGTGGGCGTGCGTGGCAGTCCCGTGGAGACGAGCGTCGTGCGCACCACTGTCTGCCCCTCGTAGGCAGTGAGGGTCTGGTGGGTCAGGTCTACGTCTATCCAGCGCACGTTGCCGTGAACGGATAGAGGGGACAGCGTCGCGGGTGACGGGAGCGGCGGCGCGGTGGGGAGGACGGGACGCGGCGTTAATGTGGGGGTGAGAGTAGGTGTGGAAG
>QMOC01000082.1 GCA_003648085.1 Chloroflexota bacterium | reverse complement strand
GTTTGAGCAGCGCTTTGCGCCCGTTCTCCTGCCTATCCAGAATATCCTGAGCCAACTCTAAGGGAGTCGCTGTCGGTATCTCGACCACAAACAGGGCGGCAAGGGTTGATTCCTCCCTCGCCCGACCCAGGATGACCGCCATCCTGGTCAGGCTCTCGACGGTCAAGGGGTTGGCAACCGGCACCAGGATCTCATGACGGGCTGCCTCCACTGTCTGAGCCGCGACCTCCACCGCCCGGCCCACCGGTCGGCGCAACTGATAGACGATCAGCCCCGCAGCAATCAACCCAATCCCCACCACCAGCGCGTGGAATTCGGTGAACGCCTCGACGATGATAATGCCTAAACAGCCCAGGATCGGCGTCACCGGGTACCAGGGGGTGCGGAAGGGACGCTGGTGGTCGGGGAACTTACGCCGTAACAGGATCACCGAGACATTGGTAAAAAAGACCAGGTACATGAATCCGAAGTTCGAGACGTAACTCAGGAACACCTCGTCGCCGGAGACGGCGGCGAGAACGATGAAGGCCCCGCTGACCAGGATGGCGGGCAGGGGGGTCTTGAGACGGGGATGGATGCGCGAGAGGAAGGCCGGCAGGTAACCGTCGCGGCTCAGAGCCAGAGATACGCGCGCTGCGCTCAGCAGCGCCGCGTTCAGCGAAGTGAGGGTGGCAATGATCCCGGCCAGGCCCAGCAGCGGAGCGCCCCAGCCGCCCAGAAAGTGGGAGGCAGCATCGGCCAGGGGGGTGGAAGAGGTTCTCATCAGCGAGGCCGGGATGACGCCCAGAGCGACAAAAGCAACAGCGCAGTAGACGACCGCGCAGATGAAGATCGTGCCCACAATGGCGATGGGGATGTTGCGCCCCGGGGACTTGGCCTCCTCGGCCGTGGTGGCGATCACCTCGTAGCCTACAAACATGACGTTGACCAGCGTCACGGCCTGGAAGACCTTAACCATATTGTTCAATAACCCTTCGTAGATGAAGAAGCCGCCGCCCTCGTAGAAGGTGGTCCAGGTAAAGCCGCCAGGCAGAACCAGCCCCAGGATCACAAATAGGATCAGCGAGATCAGCAGGATGCCCGCCAACATGACCTGGGTGCGACCGGCCTCCTGGCTGCCCCGCAGGCTGATGACGGCGAAGATGACGATGAGAACCGCAGCCGTCAGAGGTACAGGCAGGAAGGGCAGGAATACCTTGAGGGAGTAAGCGGCCCCCACCGCTGACAGGGCACCGTAGACTATGTTGCTGAACCAACTCACCCAGCCCACGCTGAAAGGCAGCAGTCCCGTCGTGGCTGTGCTGATATAGGCATAGCCGCCGCCGGCGATGGGGAAACTGGAAGCCAGTTCCGCGTAGGACAGGGAATTGGGCAGAGATTGCAGTCCGGCGAGCAGAAAGACGAGGATCACCGCCGGGCCGACCAGCCCTGCTGCGTGGCCGGTGAGCACGAACACGCCGGCGCCCATAGTGCCACCGATGCCCAGCATCAGAATCTGGGTGAGACCCAGTGTGCGAATCAGTTGTTTCTTGGCCATTTCGATTGATCTCCTTTAGTGTGAGCGCATCGAGGTGGGGGATGGCTTGCCGCCCTTCTTCGACGAGGGCGTCGTGGTCGGAAAAAGCGCTTGTTGGGGTACACCTCAAGCCTTTGTTTTCACGGATTAGGCATCGAGCACCTGAGAATCACGAATTTCCCCAATGAGCGACCACGGTCCGGTCCAGGTGATACGCACCTGGGCCAATCGCCCTCGCCAGTCTTGCCCATCCTCGAAGAAGACTAATTTGTGGGTGCGGGTACGCCCCCACCAGCGGCCCTTCTTCTGCCCGACGACGAGTACCTCGACCGTTTGTCCCAGCAGTTGAGCGTTTATCTCGGCGGCAATCTTGGCCTGCAAATCGTCGAGGGCTTTGCGGCGGCGCTCCTTCTCCTCCGCTGGCACGTCGTCGGGGAAGCGGCGGGCGGCCAGTGTCTGCGGACGCGGGGAGTAGCGGGCGATGTGGGCCTTGTCGAACCGCAGTTCGGCCAGCAGGTCGTAGGTGCGCTGGAACTGGGCCTCCGTCTCGCCGGGGAAACCGACGATGACATCGGTGGTGATGGAGACCCCGGGGATGCGCTCGCGGATGCGAGCGATGAGGCGGCGGTAGTCGTCGGCGGTGTAGCCGCGCCGCATGCGGGCCAGCACCTCGTCGTCGCCGGCCTGCACCGGCACCTCGATGTGCTCGCACACCTTCGGCAACTCCGCCACTGCATCCAGCAACTCGTCCGCCATCCAGTTCGGGTGGCTGGTGAGGAAGCGGATGCGTTCCAGGCCCTCAATCTCGTGAATTTGGTGGAGCAAATCCACAAGAGGCAACCTACTCCCCATTCCTTGCTTCTTGCCTCCTGCCCCCTGTGTCCCCTCCAGTCCGTACCGGTCCACGATCTGCCCCAGCAGTGTGATCTCTTTCACCCCCTGTGCCGCCAACGCCCGTGCCTCGGTCAGGATCTCCTCGACAGGGCGGCTGCGCTCGGGACCACGCCGGTAGGGGATGATGCAGTAACTGCAGGCGTGGGAACAGCCTAGCACGATGGGGATGTAAGCCGAGACCAGCCGACCACGCTCGTGGGCCGGGAGGAGCAGGGCGCTATCTTGCAACCGATAGCGGCGGGCGGCCTCCGCGGTTTCCAACGCTCGGCCCTCGTCCACCAAACCCTGTTCGGCCAGGTAATCCAGCAGCGGACCCGGCTCTGAGGGGGGCATAAAGACGTCCACCCAGGGGAAACGGCGACGCAAGGGGGTCGGGTCGCGCACGCCAACCAGGCAACCCATCAGTCCGATGGTCACCTGCGGACGGCGCTTCTTCAGTGGCTTCAACGAGCCCAGCCGTCCGTAGACTCTGTCCTCGGCCGACCGGCGCACGACGCAGGTGTTGAGCACGATAACGTCTGCATCCTCGGCGCGGTCGGCAGGTACGTACCCCAACCGCTCCAGCGCCGAGGCCAGCCGCCGCGAGTCGGCCACGTTCATCTGGCAGCCAATCGTCCAAATGTAATACCTCATACTGTTATCCCGCGATTGGACAAAAGTAGTCTTCGGAGTATCATGTACGTTAGTATACCATAGATCCAAGGAGGCGGGTATTTACGGTGTATTCGCGCCGCCGCCATCAGCGCTTCGGGTTTTGGGGAACTTGGGGCCGGAGGGCGGGAGCAGGAGCACAAGTTCGTTTGGGAGGGGATACCATGATGTTTGAAATAGGTGATACGATTGTTCATCCTATTCGTGGTGCTGGCGTAGTGATAAGTATCGAGAAACGACAGTGGCAAGGAAGTAGCAATCTGTACTACAAGATCAGGCTGCTGGCTCAGCCGGGTACCAGTTTAATGATCCCGATCAGAACGGCAGAGGCAATGGGGCTACGGCGCGCCATCCCGCGATCCAGGTTGGACCAGGTATGGCGTGTATTGCGCGCCGATCCCGAGACACTGCCCGCCGATCACAAGGAACGCTATCAATTGTTGGAAAGCAAACTGCACACTGGGAACATCCTCCGGGTTGCGGAAGCGGTAAGGGATATGGCCTGGCGGAAGCAGCGAGAAGGCAATCTGACCACGCGGGGGAAAAGAATGTACGAAGAAGGGATGATGCTCCTCACGGGGGAGATTGCCGCCGCACAAGGCGTTGATCTAGCGGATGCCGAGGCTCAGGTCAGGCAAAAACTGAAGGAAAGCCTGTCGCCAAACCTCTCAACGTGACTTGATGTAGCGCTGAGAATTGGGGAATACTCCTGAAATCTGCAAAATTACTAAAGACCCGCTGGGGATCCACGGCGGGTTTTGCTTTTGAACGGCAAATGGCTCTTGACATCCCACAGGATTTATGGTATGATTACGCTTGCATTAGCACTCTCATAGCCTGAGTGCTAACGATGCGAGCGACCAATCCCGAAGCACAATTACTGATCAGGAGGAGGTGACAAGATGACACTTAACATCAAACCATTAGGGGATCGGGTAGTCGTAGAACCGCTGGAGAAAGAAGTGGAGACCTTCGCCGGCGGTAAGTTGGTGCTACCCGACACCGCCAAAGAGAAGCCCCAGCAAGGCAAAGTATTGGCCGTGGGGCCGGGCCGTCGTGACGAGGACGGCAAGCGTATCCCGATGGAGGTCAAGGTCGGGGACACGGTCGTATATGCCAAATACGCTGGCACTTCGTTTAAGACGGAGGATGGCAAGGAAATCCTCTTTATGAAAGAGAGCGATATCCTGGCCGTCCTGGAGTAGCGAAAAACAACCCACATCTCAATAGGAGGACTAGAGAAACATGGCAAAGCAACTTGTCTTTAGTGAGGAAGCCCGCCGTGCCCTTAAGCGCGGGATTGATGTCTTGGCAGCTGCGGTCGTCACCACACTGGGCCCCAAAGGGCGCAACGTGGCGCTCGACAAGAAATGGGGCGCTCCTACCATCACCCACGACGGTGTGACGGTGGCTAAGGAGATCGAATTGGAAGAGCCTTTTGAGAATATGGGGGCACAACTGTTGAAAGAGGCGGCCACCAAAACCAACGACATCGCTGGTGATGGGACCACTACTGCCACTCTGCTGGCCCACACCATCATCACCGAGGGGATGAAGAACGTGGCTGCCGGCGCTAACTCGATGCTCCTGAAGCGCGGCATCCTGGCCGGTACGGAGGCCGTGGTCAAGGCCATCGCCGATCAGGCTATCGAACTGACGAGCAAGGATGAGATCGCTAACGTGGCGGCCATCTCCGCCCAGGACAAGGAGATCGGCGAACTGATCGCCGAGGTGATGGATAAGGTTGGCAAGGATGGCGTCATCACCGTCGAGGAGAGCAAGGGGCTGGAGTTCGAGACCGAGTACGTCGAGGGTATGCAGTTCGACAGAGGCTACATCTCCCCCTATTTCATCACCAACCCCGAGGCGATGGAAGCGGTCATCGAGGAGCCCTACATCCTGATCCACGATAAGAAGATCTCGGCCGCGCAGGACCTGGTGCCCATTCTAGAGAAACTGGTGCAGAAGGGGGAGCGTAACCTGGTCGTCATCGCCGAGGATGTGGATGGTGAGGCGCTGGCGACGCTGGTGCTCAACAAACTGCGGGGCTTGTTGAACTGCCTGGCGGTGAAGGCCCCTGGTTTCGGCGAGCGGCGCAAGGCCATGCTGCGTGACATCGCTATCCTCACCGGCGGCCGCGTGATCACCGAGGAAGAGGGCCGCAAACTGGATAGCGCCACCATCGAGGACTTGGGCCGCGCCGACAAGGTCATCGCCACCAAGGACGATACTACCATCGTCGGCGGGCGTGGCGACGAGTCGGAGATCAAAGGCCGCATGGAGCAGATCAAGGTCGAGATCGAGAAATCCACCTCCGATTACGACCGGGAGAAACTGCAGGAGCGGCTGGCCAAATTGGCCGGCGGTGTGGCCATCATCCGCGTCGGTGCGGCGACGGAGACCGAGTTGAAGGAGAAGAAGCACCGCGTCGAGGACGCGCTCTCGGCCACCCGCGCGGCGGTCGAGGAGGGCATCGTGCCCGGCGGCGGCGTGGCGTTGATCAACGCCATCTCCGCGCTCGACGAGGTCAAGATGGACTACCCCGATGAGCAGACCGGCGTCAACATCCTGCGCACGGCGCTGGAGATGCCTATCCGCAAGATCGCCGAGAACGCAGGACAGGACGGTGCGGTGATCCTCGACAGCGTGCGGCGGATTCAGGAAGAGAAGAAGAACAAGCGCATCGGCTACGACGTGCTCCGGGGTGACTTCGTGGATATGGTGGAGCGAGGCATCATTGACCCGGCCAAGGTGACCAAGGGGGCGCTCTCCAACGCGGCCTCCATCGCGGCTATGGTTCTCTCCACCGAAGCGCTCATCACCGACATCCCCGAAGAGAAGAAGGAAACGACGCCACCTATGCCGGAGTATTAATTGATGGGTTCGTAGTAGCGACTTCAGTCGCTTCTCTCGTCTCCACAACGATTAAGCCAAAAGGCCCCTCATCAGATGAGGGGCCTTCTCTTTTGCCGCTCAGGGTTGGATCAGCACCCCGCCCACCCCCATTCGCTCCAATGCCTCCTCTGCGTAGTAGGTCACGATGGCGCTGGGATCGTCGAGGGCGGCACAGAGGGCAGGGACGGCATCTTCGGGCTGAATGATGCTCAGAGCGCGCGCGGCACCGGCGCGGGCCGGCGTTCCCCCATCCTGCAAGGCGGCGATGAGGGCCGAGACTGCGGGGGCCCCGATACGCCCCAGCGCGTCGGCGGCAATGCGGGAGACGTAGGGGCTGGGATCGGCCAGGCAGCGCACCAGATCATCTACGGCCTCCGCGGCCTGCAATTCCCCCAGTCCCTGCGCGGCGCAGGCGCGCACATCGGGGTCGGGATCAGATAGGGCGGTGGCGAGCAGTTTCCGGGCGGCAGGGGTGCCGATGGCGGCCAGAGCGCGGGCCGCCCACCAGCGGCAGTCGAGGTCGGCGTCGGCCAGGAGGTCGCGCAACGTGGGCAGCGCTGTGTCGCCCAGACGGCTCAGAGCCAGCGCAGCCTCCTCGGTGCGGGCGTCGTCGCCAGCAGCAATGGCGTCCAGAAATACCTGAAGCGGGTCAGACATTGAGCGTCTCCTGCAATAGAGGTTCGCCCACGGCGCGGGCGAAGACATCGAATGAGGGCTGGCTTCCGAAGTGGATCAGATGGGCCGGGCAGCGGCAGTCGGAGGCTCCGAAGCGGGGCACGGGAATGGAAGCGCCGGGGAGGTCGGACAGCACCCTGGCCCAGGTGCACTCCCGTTTCCGTATCCCGACTGCGTACCAGATTGCGACAGGCCAGGCGCAGGCCCGCAGGTAGTCCACGTGCCAATGCCGGGGCTTGGGCTCCCGCAGATGACGGGTGACGCGAGCAGCCAGACCTCCCGGCCCACAGGCGCTGCCGACGTAAGCATACCAGCCGGCCGGGAAGCGGAAACGGCCCAATCGCCCGACGGTAACGGTCGCGGAACGCGGCAGCCTCAGAACCAGCACGTAGGTCCCGGACCGGTCAGGAGGCATACATCCGCCGCTGCCACACAGCACCAGCGCCCCAGGCCACGAGGCACCCCAGTGCCAATAGCACCGCTCCCAGGCCGTCGAGGGCGCGGATAGCGTGCTGCTCGTCCAGGCGATAGAGCACCGGACCCTCGTAGGGGTCGGGTAGGATCAAGGCCGCCAGCCCGCCCAGCAGCAGTAGCACGGCAAGCGCTGCCAACAGGATTACCTGCCACTGAAACATGACGCTACTCGCTCGGCGGTGGGACTGGCAAGTCCTCGACGGCCACGTTGATCCATTTGTCGCCCTCCTCGATGAGCA
The DNA here is from genome assembly GCA_003648085.1 of Chloroflexota bacterium. GTDB lineage: Bacteria > Chloroflexota > Anaerolineae > B4-G1 > B4-G1 > B30-G15. Next base: position 1,001 of record QMOC01000082.1, on the reverse strand, counting down.
TCACCGGGATGTCATCGCGGATGGGATACTTGCGGCCACAATCGGGCTCCTGGCACACAAGCCAGCAATCGTGGACCAGTTCCAGTCGGCCGGGATCAGGGCCGGGCTTGCGGGTCTCCCCGCTAACGCAGTAGGGACAGCGCAGAATCTCCAGCAGGTCTTTGCTTACCATCGTATCAGTCTCCTTGATAGGCTCTGCCGAACATGGCCCTCAGTGCAGAACGAGGTCGGAGGCCCGGCTTCAGCCGGGAAATCCCCGATAAATCGGGGCCTCCGTCGCGTTTTGTTAATCTCAGCCCCGAAGGGGCTTCGCTTTTGAGCCGGGGGCTTGAGCGTAGTGGAGCCTCCGGCGGGCTCAGTGACGAACAGTGGCTTTTCTATGGCGTGAACTGGGCGATGGCCAGCAGCACGCTGATCACCGTGCCGATCACTGCCAGCGCCCCAACGAGCCAGCGGGTTTGCACCACCATCTGATGATACATCTCGTCGAAGCGTGCATGCATCTGATCAAAGCGTTCGTTCACGCGGTCGAAGCGCTCGTTCATTTCCCGGTGGAGCCTGCCCAAATCCTCGCGAAACTCAGCCCTCATCCGAGCCTGCTCTTCTTTGATGATCGAGACGTCCTTCTCCAGCGAATCCAGGCGCGATAGCACCTCCCGATACTCGTCCCGCGGCACGGTCTTCGCCAGGATGATCTCGTGGAACCTCTCCTCCATCCAGGGCACGAACTCCGCTACCACCTCTTCGCCCCAGGCGCGTCTTACGACTTGCGGTATGGCAACCGGCATCTTTCTTCACCTCCCGCCAAGGATGTGCTCCGATTATACCTCAACTCTTTTCCCCTGTCCAACGTCGTGAAACGCGAGATAGCGTCAATATCGCGTTGACTTTTCGCAGGCAACCGTCCATCACCCGTCGAGATAGCGTGCGCGGGTTATGCTATAATGAGAGCAGCCCCGCAGCCTGGACGTTGCGCCGAATCTGTGTTAGAATATTATTCG
>QMOC01000081.1 GCA_003648085.1 Chloroflexota bacterium | reverse complement strand
TGCCATTGCCCTTCATCCCCTCTTCCTGCGCTTGTTGGTTATTATACCACATAACTCGATTCGGGACATACGAGGGCTCTACAGCCCTCCTAACACCAATAGCATGTTCTGGAGATAGTAGAGCAACCGGGTGACCAATGCCAGCCACGGCGCGACCTCCAGGCGGCGCGAAAGTCCGTTGTCGGCCCAGCGGAGGTCTATCACCACCTTGCGTTGCGGGTCAACCTCGGCGCTACGCACCGGGGGCCGGCCGTCGTAGGTGAAGGTCACCTCCGTCTCTTCCCCATCCCACGGCTCCAGCAGCGTGCTGCCGTCGGCGAAGGTGACCAACACCTCGGTCGGCACTACAAGATCGCCCTGGCGCGCCACAGTGACCGCGTGCTCGTCCACCCCGGTCACGGTGTAGTTCAGCACACCGTCGCCGTAGACCAGGCCGTCGAAGAACCACGAGAGGTCCTGGCCGGAGACCTCCTCCGCCACGGTACGGAAATCCTCGGTGGTGGGATGGCCGAACCGGTAGCGATGGAAAAAGGTGCTCATCACCTCCAGCCACATCTCCGTACCCAGGGTGCGCTCCAATGTGCGCAGCGAGAGCACCGGCTTGGAGTAGGCCGCGACGCCGTACTCCATCTCCCCGAAGTCCCAGGCCCGCCCGTACATCGGCACCCGGGGGTCGGCCAGGTATTCCATCCGCCGCATATCGAAATAACCCATCTGCAGGTTGCCGGCGTCCAGGAAGGAGGTGTCGGCACCGTAGACCGCCTCCATCACCCGCACCGCCGAGTAGTCGGTGAACCCCTCGTCTAGCCAGGGTTCCTCGGCCTCGTTGAAGCCGACCATGGACTGCCACCACTGGTGGCCAAGTTCGTGGGTGACGACCAGTTCGAGCGAGCGATCCATCCTGCTGCGTGCCGGTCCCGGCCCCAGCCCGAGCATGTCCATCGCGCCGGCCGTGACCAGCGTGGGATACTCCATCCCGCCGGCCCCCTGCCCGTCGTCGGGCACGTCCACGACGGTGAGGCGGGCGTAGGGGTAGGGGCCGTACCAGCGGCTGTAGTGGCTCACCGCCGCCTCGGCCGCGTCCAGCACCCGCCCGACCGTCCACTCGTGCTCGGGCAGGTAGAGGTAGAGGATTTCGACCCCGTCTACCTGGCGGGTGGCCTCCCGGAAGCGGGGTGAGGCGGTCCAGGCGAAATCAATCACGTCCTCGGCGTGATAGTGCACCGTCTGGGTACCGTCGCCGTTGTCCACCGTGGAGACGGGGAGGCCCGTTCCGCCGGTGACGTATCCCACGGGCAGGGTGATGGTCACGTCGTAGGTGCCGAAGTCGGCGTAGAACTCGGAGTTGGCGTGGAAGGGGTAGGCGTTCCAGGCCCCGTCCTGCCAGACGCCCAGTTTGGGGAACCACTGTCCGACCATGAAGAAGTCGCCGGCGTAGCCGGTGCGGGCGAAGACGCGGGGCAGTTGGGCGCGGAAGTCCAGTTCGACCTCCACCGTCTCCCCCGGCGCGACGGGGGCGGGCAGGTCGGCGCGGGCCAGCGTGCCGTCTTCGATCTCCTCCAGCGCCAGCGGGGTGCCGTCACTCAGGCGGATGTCGGTGACCTGAATCCAGCCGGGGTGTTTCGGGTCCCAGCCCTGGCCCCGATGCGTCGCCCCTCCCTCCCGCAGGAAGATGCTGTTTCGGTCGCGGAAAGCGTTGAGGTAGAGGTGGAAGACCAGGTCGGGGATAGGGTCGGCGGTGGTGTTGACGTAGGTGACGACCTCGTGGGCCGCCAGCGTTTTGGCCTCGGTGTCGAGGGTGACGGCGATGGTGTAGGAGGCGACAGGGGTGGTGAGGGCGGCGTGGACGACGGGAGGAGACAGGAGACAGGGGGCGAGGAGCAGGAGGCAGAAGGCAAGGGAAATGTATGTGGGAGTATGGGTGTTCACAAGGGCTATGCTCCTTCAATGAGGGTTTGAATCACGAAGGCTACGAAACACGGCGAAAAGCGCGAAAACATCTCCCCTCAGCAAGCGGTTGGCCTCTCTTTCGCCTTTTTCGCGTCCGCCTTTTTCGCGTCTTTTCGCGTTCGCCTTTTTCGCGTCTTTTCGCACTTTCGTGATCCAAACGCTTCCCTGCCCGCCCCGGCACGCCGACCCACCCGATCGGCACCTCGGCGACGGTGCGGGCGGTGACGGAGAGTGGCGCTCGGCCTTGAACCGTTCCCCTGGAATCTCTATGCATCAGCCTCACAATGTATCGCGGTGGGCGCGGCGGTCTCGCCCCGAAGCCAGGCATTTCAGGTAAGTCGGCTTGTTCATAGTTCTCTCTTTCCCTCACCCGTTGATCGTATCTGATTGTAGCCCAGATGGAGGATGGGGTCAAGTCGGCGAGGCTAGGGAGTTCTCGGTGCGAAAGGGGGTTGGAGGCCCGGCTTCAGCCGGGAAAACCCCGATAAATCGGGGCCTCCGTCGAGTCTTGCACCGCAAACTAGAGGGAGCGCGGGACGGGGATGTCGCTACCAGGGTGCTTCGTACCCGAAGCGGCCCAGCACATCCCCGGCCTGCCGCTTCCACTCGCCGATGAGCAGGTCCATCAGCGCCCGCAGTTCGTCCGGCGGGCGGTCTAGCACCAACGATAGTGCCTGGTAGACCCGGCGGGGGAAGTCGCCTGCCGAGGGGGGACGCCAGCCGAAGCGGCACTTGAGGTCAATGGACTGCGCCCAGAACGCCTGGGCAAACCACTCCAGGTCGGCGCGGGTGGTGTGGATACCGTAGTTGCGCAGGAGGTGAACCAGCAGGCCGTCTTCGCTCAGCCGCTCGCCCTTTCCATCCTGGCTGAAGATGACGAAGGTGAAGGCGCACATCGAAAGGGCGTTGGACAGCAGCCAGAAGAACTCCCGCGCCAGCAGCCGGCCGATGACGCGCTCGAAGCAGGAGCGGTAGGCTTCCTGGCCGGATCCCGGTGGGGGTAGTTCCTCCTCAACTTTGTAGTACTGGCCGACGTAGTGGCCGAAGAAGCGGGAGAAGGGCATCAGGAAAGTCCACAGCGCGTTGCAGTGGCCGGCGTTGCCCAACGTCCCCCTCCCGCCGGTGAAAACGAGGTCCTGCATCGGGGGATACCGCTCGGCCAGCGCCTGCGGTCCGTCGCCAACGGCGCGCAGGGCCGGATAGTCGGCCGCCTGGACGGAGCGCAGCATCGCCACCGCCTGCACCGCTGCCTCCAGGTCGCCCAGGCCCCCCTTGGCGATGAAGTCGGGTATGTCGCTACCGGGAATGATCCCCCGCTCCACCCCCTCGAACAGGGCGGCCAATCCCAGGCCAACGTCAATGACGTCGCAGCCCAGTTGCTCGATGGGCAGGATCAATTGCCGATCCACCTCGGCCCGCAGGTCGAGCCGGGCCTGGAAGGTGTCCTCGGCGGGGGTCAGGCCGAGCATGGCAAAGGTGGCGTAGGTCGGCTCGAAGTCGTCGAGGAACAAGTCCCGCCCGTCGGGGGCGTAGTCGGCGGGGATCCAATGGTAGTGGCGGCAGTCCACCTGGCACCAGTGGCAGCCGGTCTGGCCGTGGCGGGTCGCCTTCAGCACCCGTGGGCCGCCGAGGTCGGCCAGGGGGTAGCCCACCCGCTGTGCGTTGTGCGCAGGGAGGGTGTTTCTGCCGTCCGGGGCCGCCCCGGTGGTGAACAGTTTGACGATCGTGCCGCCGGTCTTCCCGGACAGACGAGCGCAGTACTTGTCCAGCAGTGGAGCGATGGCAGCGTTGGGATTGCGGGTGAAGGGTGATTCGTCACCGGCGAAGAACTCGGCGGCCTCCATCGGCTCGCCGCGCAGTACCAGGGCTGAGGCGAAGCGGGCGAACACGGCCCCGGCACCGCCCCGGCCGGCGTGGTAGATGGCGTCAACGGCCAGGTTGGCCGAGCGGTAGCCCAGGCGGGCCCCCTCGCCCAGGGTGAAGATGCTGCCGGCGTGCCTGTCGTTCCCCAACTCCCGCTCCAGCAGCCAATAGAAGGCGCTGCGCTGACCGGCCGGAAGGTCGGTAGCGGGCCTGAACTCGACGGACAGGCCGGGGGCACGGCCACTTACCACGACGATGGGGCGGCTGGAGGTTTGAGGACTGGAGGTTTGAGGACTGGAGGTTTGAGGACTGGAGATTTGAGATCCGCCGATTCGCCGATTCGCCGACTCGCTAACTCGCTGACTCGCTGACTCCAGACAGATAGCGTCGAGGCCCAGGTTGAGGAGTTGCGCCGCTGCGCGCCCGCCGACGAAACTGTAGTGGGGGACGCCGGTCAGCGGGGAGACGTAGCCGATGCTCACTTTGTTGCCGGAAAGGAAAGGCAGCGGCCCCCTGGCGATGACCAATACGCCTGGATCACGGCGCAAAAGGTATTGGCACAGCGTCTCACCGCTGAGGACGAAGTAGTCCTCGCGGGGGTCGCGCGCCAGCGTCTCGACCCGGAGTGTCTCCAGCCGCCAGCGTCCGGCGGCCGGGTCAATGAGCAGCAGTCGTCGGTGCATTTTCCTCTACCCCCGAAAGACCCGTATCGCCGCCTCTCCTTCCACCGGGCACCGATACTCGCAGATGCCGCAGCCGATGCACAGGTCCTGCAGGACGTGGGGGCGCTGGACGACGGCCTGTGCGCCCCGGTCGTCGGTCACCGTCACCTCCTCTAGCCGTATCGCTTTCCGGGGCATCGGGCACATCTCCTCGCAGACGATGCAGGGCACGCCGTGGGCCCAGGGCAGGCAGCGGTCGCGGTCAATGACCGCCACGCCCAAGACCTGCTCCCGTTTGCGGGCCAGATTCAGGGGTGGGATGGCGCCGGAGGGGCAGACCTGCCCGCAGGCGTTGCAGCCGTAGTCGCAGTAGCCCAGACGGGGCACCAGATGCGGCGTCCACAGTCCCTCCAGTCCGGCCTCGAACAGCGTTGGTTGTAACCCCGAGGTCGGGCAGACCTTCATACACTGGCTGCAACGCAGGCAGCGGGTCAGGAAGTCTTGCTCGTCTTCGACGCCGGGTGGTCGGATCAATTGCGGGTGGCGCTGTTTGGCCCGGACGCCGGTCCGCAGCACGACGACGCCGACGGCGCCGGCCGCCAGCGCGACCAGCACCTGCCGCCGGGTTGGGTCGTACTCGCGGATGGGATCGGGCCGCCGGCGGAAGCGGAGGCCAATGCTTGCCTCCGGACAGGCGGCCAGGCAGTCCAGGCAGACGGTGCACTCGGCGGGGAGGATTTCGTAGCCCCGACCGGTGTCAATCGCGTCCGGCCGGCAGGCTCCCACACACCGACCGCAGCGGTTGCAGGCTGCGCCGACCACGGGCCGCAGCAGGGCCACCTTCGACACGAGCCCCAACAGCGCGCCGAGCGGGCAGAGGTAGCGGCACCAGAACCGGTCGGCGAGAGCGTTGAGAGCGAGGATGCCGGCAAAGAGCGCGGCGATGGGGGCATTCTGGGCAAAGACCGGCTGGACGACCGGCAAGATCAGCCCCCGTAGCACGCTTTCGACCCACTCTACCGCCGACCGCAGAAGGGGAATGGGGTATAGGACGTGCTCGACGGCGGTGATAGCGTAGTTGAGGCCGGGGAGGATCACCGTTGTCATCGTGCGCGTGAGCAGCGCCAGTGGGTCGAGAATGAGCAGGCTGAGATTGCCGAAGAGAGCCGCGGCCAGGATGAGGAGCAGGACGAAGTTCTTGACCGTCCGCCAGCGGGGGGAGAGGGTCGCTGCTCGGCCGGCGGAGCGAAAGCGCGCCCACTCCAGCAGCGTGCCGAAGGGGCACAGCCAGCCGCACCAGACCCGGCCAAAGATGAGCGTCAGCCCAAGCGTGACCAGCGCCGGCGCCAGCCTGGGTATCCACGCCCGGCCGGCCAGCATCGCCGTGAGCGCTGCCAGCGGGTCGAGCCGAAAGAATAGGTCGGCCAGGGGGAAGGCCGCCCGCCGTTGGAGTGCGGCGAAGAGCAGGTAGACGTAGAGGGCAAGGGCCAGCACTTGAATGGCCTGGCGAACACGTCGCCAACGGGACCAGGTCATAGCAGATCGCATCCTTTATTCCAGGGCAGGCTCAATGAGCGCCCACTACATCCGGTATAAGTTCACAGCCTCGCGCTTCCCACTTTTCCTTGTCTTCTTCAGTCAACACCAGGGAGACCTCCCAGTTGCCACCAATTCGGCGGACCAGCCGACTGTCGGCGCAGGTGCGATACTCTCCGTGGGCACAACTCCAGCAGGTGAAAGTGACGTTGACACACCAGACCTCCTCTGCGCCCATTTCCAGGTCTTCTTGCAGCGGCTCCACTTGTTGAGCGGAATGAATGTGCACCTTCTGACCGGGATCGAAGGCGCTTAAGACGGCTTTCTTGGCATCTGGGGGGAGCGCCCCACCACACCCCGCCAGGACCACCGCCAGTGTGATAAACATCAGCACTGCTCTGCTGCGAAACGGGTAATTTTTCATTTTCCTCCTCACCAAGAACAGGTTTACCAAGCCCGGTCAAGGGGTCCAACCTGATTTGGGTGTATTTCAAATGAGTGCCTCTGTCACTCAGCAATCCACAGCACCCGGGGGAGCACGACGAACAGAGAGAACACGGTATCCACAGCCACGAACAGGCCGTAGGCCACCGGCAGCGACGGATGCTCGGCCCGCCACCGATAGACCGCCATCAGTCCTATCCCTACCCCTATCGGTACCAGGGAGAAAGCGACCTGCATCGGGTCCGATCCAAGCAACATCATTGTGGGCGCCAGGATGCGCTTGCATGTCAGGTGCAGTAGGACCGTCGCCCCTAACCAGGCCAGCGTCCGCCGTTCCCGCAGGTCCGTGCCGCTCACCCACGTCGCCACCACGATCAGTCCTACCGGCAAAAACACCCACGCTATTACTATCGGGGCGTAGGAGAGCAATGACAGGCCGTCAAAGAGCAGCGCCGCCGCGCTATCGAGCCACTCACTCAACCGGGGGCCACCGAGCGCAGCCCGCGCTTCGGGAGCCGTGCTGGCGACCACGACCTGGAACTCACCGTCCCTCGCCGCCTCCAGCCAGGCCATTCGCAGCGTGCCGTCCGCTCCTGCCGCCATGTCAGGCCAGAGAGAGGGGTGTCTCGTCCCTGTAACGACTGTCAGATCGCCCGGCCCTTCCTCGTCGAAGGGTACTGCCACCACCTGCAGTAGAAGGCTGCTGCGCACCTTCACCCAGCCGCTGAGAACGGCCCACGGCCGCCCGCCCGCCGTCCGTAGGCGGACTGCCTCTAGCATCCAGACCAGCCTATCCCCTGCGAGGGAGTGAGCGGCGGGGGCTGCCTCTGACGCGGCGAAAGAGACCATTGCGTACTGCGCTTGTTCACCGACGGAACTGACGGTGCCGCCACCAGGCCCCGCCGGAGCAGGCGCGTCTGGTGCCTGTCGGACCCATGGTGGCTGTTCTGCTCTGTACATTCCATGCGCCGTTGACCGGCGCCCAGTGCTCCATGCTACCACAGCCCACGTCTCGGCACCACCCACCGCCGGTCCGTAGAAAGCATACTGCCGTAACAGTTGCACCTCGGCCGCCAGCGCGGGCGCGCATAGCGACTGCGAGTCGGGGTCGAACTTGGCGTGCCAAATGGCGACGCGCCCCCTCGACCCCTCGTCTGTCCAAACGACGTGTATCCCGCCTGATGGGGCTATCGCCACTCCCGGCCTTGATCCCGTCTCTGTCAGTCGAACGGCCGGCGCTATCTCGTCGCTTGCCAGACTCACCGCCTGGTGGTAGATGCCGCTGTTGCGGCCCGAGAGATCCGACCACAAGATCTCCAGCCGCCCCGCTGTTGGCCTCATCGCTGTGCGGACGTGAACAGCCTCAGCGGGCAGGGGAATCTCCCGCCGGAAAGCCGGCTCGGTCTGCCCCGGCACCAACTGTGCATAGACAACACTGGTGATACCCGTGGCCCTATCTATCCATGCCAGGTGCAGTCGGTCCACTGCCTCAGCCTGGAGCTGCATGTCGCGGGGATAGACGGCACTGAGCACCAGGTTGGTGACGCACCTCAACCTGAGGGCCCTGTCGAGCTGCGCCAGTTGCAGTTGACCGCCCTCGCCAACCCACACCACGAACGTCGTGTCCTTCCATACTGCTACCGCGACGGTGTAGGCCTCCGTCGTCCCGAGGACGACGCCCCGGCTCCACTCGTCCGAGCCGCTGGCCGTCAAGCCGTTCCCTGCCTGGCAGCCAGCCGTCACGAGGCAAACCGTGCAGAGGATCAATAGCGGTAACTTCCTGAGACTCATTTTCCCCTGTAGAGAATCTGGAACAGATTGCTGTAGTCATCCGTCCACAACCGGAGGCGATCGTCATAATCCTCTACCGGCAGACTGCGCCCGGCAATCTCCGGTCGCCTCAGGAAGG
>QMOC01000080.1 GCA_003648085.1 Chloroflexota bacterium | reverse complement strand
GTAGAGGCGGCCCGGATAGCCTCCCTCTTTGAGGTTGGCCAACACCGCGTAGCCCAACTTTTCAGGATCACGGGAAGCGCCGATGACGGCGACCGATTGGGGGTGGAAGAATGCATCGAGCATAAGACTTTACTCTACTAACCGGACACTGGCGATTTTGCTCGTAGTAACGACTTCAGTCGTTCAGAGCGAGGTCAGAGCGACTGAAATGACCTATTCGGCATACTCATCTCCGGCAGGGTTAGTCCCAATGATACACGAAAAGGGGGATTTGACAAGCATGGGCCGGCAATCGCCGGGTAGTATGCTTACGATACCAGCGCACGTCCTTAAACGTCCCCGATCGGGCCACCGGCGAGCAAGTGATCTATCCAGGATCGCCAGACCATTGATCCAGAGTGACGGGTAAGTAGAGGCAACGGGGAGTGACCGTGAGTGTCAGGGCATCTTGAAAGCCAGGTCCCACACTGGCTGTGATGATGGCCTGGCCGCTCTCCGTGCTCGTGAACGTTGTAGTGACCTGTCCTCCGGATGTAGCGGTGGCCTGGGGGCTCACATTACCTAGAGTGACGATGAAGGTCACTGTAAGTCCATCGGGCACCGGCTGGCTCTGGCTATAGGTGATGGTGGTCGTCAGGGTGGCGCTTTCATCTCCCACCAGGATGGAGGGGCGATCGGGGACGATGTCTATGCGAGGTTGCACGAGGTGTAGGATGGCAGCCTGAGCGTCAATGCGCCCCCAGCCTGTCCGTTGGTCCCAGCCCGGCGTGTAGACGTCGCGGGCCGTGCTGGTGATGGCATGGGCGACCTGATCTGCGGTCAATGTGGGCTGCAATGACCAAATGAGGGCCGCCAGGCCGCTGACGTGAGGCACTGCCATTGAGGTACCACTGTTGAGGTAGTAGGAGCCCGATCTATTTGCACTGAAAATGTCAACGCCAGGGGCTGCTACGTCAATCTCGGGACCGCGATTGCTGTATGACCAGGGTGTGTCATCCTCCATCGTCGCGGCGACCGCCAACACCCCCGGCAGAGCGGCCGGATATTCAACCGGCGCAGGTTGGAACTCGTTGTTGCCGGCCGCTGCCATGAGGAGACACCCCTGACTGTGGGCATACGATACGGCGTCCTCGATCGTCTGTGAAGATTCCTCTCCCCCAAGACTAAGGTTCAAGATGTGGGCTCCGTTGTCGGCAGCGTAGATGATGGCCTCGGCCACATCGGCCCAGGTGCCATCTCCGTGGCTGTTCAATGCCTTGAGCGGCATAATGGACGACTGCCAGGCAACTCCGGCTATACCTATGGCATTGTCCGTGTGCGCGGCGACAATGCCGGCCACGTGGCTGCCGTGGGAGTTGTCATCCTGCGGCACAGCGTCACCGTGCACAAAATCCCAACCGTGAACGTCGTCCACATACCCGTTGCCGTCATCGTCCTGGCCGTTAGCCGGGATTTCGCCGGCGTTAATCCAAATCTTGGCGGCAAGGTCGGGATGATCCAGGTCTACGCCGGTGTCAATCACGGCGATGGGATCGGCACTGCCGGTGGTGAAGACCCATGCCTCCGGCAGTCCAATTAGCCGCAGGTTCCACTGCTGCGCCTGGTAGAAATTGTCATCAGGGATGATGCCTGAAGTATGAACTCGTCCATTGGGCTCAAACCACAACACGTCACTGTCCTGTCCAAGGCGGTGCCCGAAAACGGAGCTGGGCATCTCAGAACCCGTCACCAACCAGATGTCAATTCGAGGTATGCGTTTGATAACGTTGAGGTCATATCGGGCGAAGAAGTTCCGGGCGCTGCTTTCATCCAACTCGCCCCGAAGCCTGACGAGGAGTTCGTGAGAGCAGATTTCGCCTGCGCGCCGGCCGTGCCACCCGGCGCTGAAGAATGTCTCGAAAAAATCGGCCGGAGGCCTGACTTGAGCCGGGAAATCCCTGCTGAAGCGGGGCATCCAGAGCATTTTTCGATGCTCTCTGAGGCGCTGGGCCGAGCGGGCCGTGCCTGCTGAAGAGGGTGAGGCGGGATGCCCCAGCCCCAGGCATAACAGCAGGACCGCTACGGCGACGGCGGCCAGGCGGTATCGAAAGCACTCTCGATTCTTGACCATCGTGGCCCTCCCCCCAAAGAATTCTACCACAATCCAGGGGAAAAGAAAGCCCCTGGCCTTGGCCAGGGGCTTTCTGCTGTTACAGCAGCGCACGTTTTGTCATGCAAGACCCTATGGGTAGCTTCGCACGACAATAGGCAAGTAGTAGTAGTAATAGGGGAAGATCTCGGTCAGCGCGCTGTCGTACATCTCTGTGGGATGGTTAACGGCCTTAACCCGAGCCGCGTTGATCAGCGCCAGCCACGGTGTGGCGGTCTCGTTGATTGTGGCCTGGAAGGTCACGGTGACCGCCTCGCCTACCGCCAGGTCACCCTCCCAACTGATGAGCCCATCCTCGTACGCCACGCCCGGCTTGGTAGCCATCACCGTATCGCCGATGACGTCCAGTTCAGAGGGCACCGTGTCGCTCATGACGACGCCGCTGGCTGCCTCGATGCCGGTGTTGCGGAAGGCGATGGTGTAGCCGAGCGTGTCGCCAACGTAGCCGCTGATGGCATCCACGGTCTTCTCGATCTCCAGGCTCGCACCGGTGCCGACCATCGTGGAAGCATAGAGGGTGGTGAGAGGTGTAATCACTCCCGTTTGCGTAAGCACAGCCTCGTTCTCGATGAGCGTGGTGTATGTTAGGGTGTCCTTGGCCGTGACTACAATGTCGAAGTCAACGGGAGCGTGGTTGGTGCCACCTGGCATCATACCATCCCAGGAAACGGTGTGCGTGCCGGCGTCGTATGTTGCATCACCTGTGATTGAGACGAAGTCCACTTCATCAGGCAGTGGATCGGAGAGGTAGATATGTGGATCCTCGGCACTGAAGTTTTCGAGGTGCACGGTGTAAGTGAAGGTGTCGCCTGCCAGCACGGTGGCTGGGGCCGTCTTGTAGGAGCCGCCGATACCGTATTCGAGGGCGCGGTAGTAGCCGCCGGCCAAAGCCCAGTTGAACCAGGTCCAATCACTGTAGTAGACATCCACGCCGGAGGTGTGGTTCTGCCCCACCGTCATCGTTATCGGCATCTCGACCCAGTAACTGAACTCGATCGAATCGCCGGATGAGATAGCGCCTGTCCACCCGATACCGCCACCGTAGTCGGTGGTTCCCGTCGTGCCGGTGATCAGGCCGTAGTCTACGCCGTCAACTTGGCCGGTGCTTTCGCAATAACCGAAGTACGTGCAGACGTAGTCCTCCGGCAGCGGCCAGGCGTCAACGATCAAGTCGGGCGAATCCAGCGGGTCCAGGTTCGCGACACTCACCGTGTAGGTCACCCGTTCGCCGGCGGCGACCAGGGCGGTCGGGATGGGCGCGCCGCCGACCAGCCACCGTGAGGACGGGCTTAGGCCGCGGGCAGAGTCCGCCGTGATGGAGACAGTCAGGTTGGCTGGGTTCCACTCTGGCGGGCCAGGTGGCTCGGCGCGGGTGATGGTGACCAGTTCATCGAAGGCCCCAGGCAGGACCGACGGGCCAGCGATGAGGCGTGCGCTCAGATCAGCGTCGCCGGGCGACCAGCCGGGTTTGTCAAAGTGGAATGTTATGCTGACCATCTCACCTGCACCGATCGAGTTGACCGACGCATCGGGGTGCGATGCGGTCAGCCACACGTTGAGGCGATCCCACCAGACGCGCAGCACGGGGTTCACCGGCGGCGTCGGCACATCCTCGCCAAGTACCCAGATGATGTACTGAGTGCCGGCCTCAAAGCGGTATTTGCCCTCCGCAGGCCTGAGCGTGACAGTCTCAGAGATATTGCTCGTATTCGTAGAACTGGCGACGATTGTGCCCGTGATGTTGGTCACGTACAGGTCAACGTTCGCGCCGGCCGGGATGTTCGTCAGCGTCGCTTGCAGCCCGCCGGCGCGCTCACCGGCCGTCACCGTCGTACTGAAGCTAGCCGTGAACGGATCACCCGGGGTGTCCTGTTCAATTGTCACCGTATCGCTGAACACGTCCACCGGGTCTGTCGGCAGATCGCCAGGAGCGGTGATCTCATACCACCAGTCTATGTCAATGCCGGAATCGGGATCCACGTCGTAGCCGTCAATCACGGCCCAGTAACGTCCAAGGGTAGGATTCTCAAGGAGGATCTCCTCATCGGTGCCGGAGGCGTTACCCGACGAGCCGACGACGGCGTCAACGCCTTGCTCAGGAACACCGTTGTCGTCGCTGTCATAGACCAGGAAGAAGTCGGCATCCTGATTAGCCGGCACCTCGAGGTATGTTCGGAGTAGCGTAGCCCCGGGGGTAGTGACCTCGAACTCTTCATAGACGTTGCCTGCGCACCAGGCACCGTAGCACCCGCCGGTGTCGGTGATAAAAGCAGTGAACGGGCCGTAGTGGACGGTCTCCAGGCCGCCGGATAGCGTGGCGTACAGGTCGGGGATCTCTAGCGAGGGGGTGAACTGCAACTCGATCTCGCCGGTCTCGGTGTAAGCGGTGGCGTTCACCGAGCCTACGCCCACGCTGCCCACCGCCGGATCCATCGTAGCCTCGAACGCGATCGTGCCCACATCCACCCGGAACTGCTCCGTCAGGTCCTCACCATTGTAGAGCACGTTGTGCAACGCGATCTCGTGCAGGCCAGTGCGCTCCAATGGGACTTTCAGCCAGTCATCCGGCCCGCCGGTGCTGGTGTGGAACGGATAGGCGGCACCGGAGCGGAATGGCTCGCTCCAACCAATCGGCTGTAGCGTGTACGGGCCGAAGACTGTCGGATCGGGTTGGCCGAGGCCGGGCTCGTACCAGGCACATTCGCCAGTGCCGTTCGAGGCGCAGTCGTCGGTCGGTCCCAACACCCAGGTGTTGAAGTCGGTGGGGTAGTCCTCCCACGAGGTGTGGATCAGCAGGTTATCGGCGTCCAGGTCGTTGCTGTCAATGTTGAGGAAGTAGTGACGCCAGTCGCCCGCGCCGGTCCAGCCGCCACCGTACCAGTTGAAGTAGCCGTAGGTCCAACTATTCTGATACAGTGTGTCGGCCATAGGGCCGCCACCCAGCGTGACCGAGTCGCCATCTGGCAGTTCGGCGATCACGTTGACGACCACCGGCAGCGCCGTCTCGTGCGCGTCGTGGTATGCATCGCCCGGATCGTTCATGAAGATCACGCCTTCGTAGGCACCGGGCGCGGCGTCAGTCGGGATCGCCATCTCCGCCTCGAACGTCGCCGAACTCTCGGCCGGGACGGCCAGCGAACTGTCGCTCAGGCTCAGCCAGGCCCAATCGGCCCGCTTGTAAAACTCCAGCCCGATCTTGAAGGTCGTCGTCGGGACGGTGTGATCGTTGTAGCGATGCTGCCAGCCGAAGAAGTAGCCATCGGCCATGCGCTCCAGCGGATCGCGCACGATGATCATCTGAGCCAGCCCGCCGAAATCGTAGTCCACCCGGATGTACTCGCCCTCTTGGATCTCGGTGCCGGGGTCAGAATAGTCGGGACGGTAGAACCCATCGTTGTCCGGGCCGGCGGCTATGTCATCCACGTGGTTGACCACGCCATTGCCGTCGGTGTCTTCCCACAGCTTGCCGTCGCCGTTGATGTCGGTCCAGTTGTACAGCAGGAAGCGCCAACTGCTGTTGGGAGGGGAGGTGAAGTCATAGACCGGATCGAAGGTGCTATATGGATGGACGTAGCGCACGACCATCAACTCGGCATCGGCCGGGATGAGACTGGGGTCCAATTTCATCAGGTAGTCCGGCGAGTGAAAGTTGAAGCCGCTTTCCAGGCTCTCGTCGGAGGTGGTGAAGGTCAACTGGGTCTTGGTGATGAGTGTCATCACACCATCGGACAGATCCACGGTGATATCGTGACTGGATGGGTTGTAGACGGTGTAGGTTTTGGTGAAGGTATCGCCTGCGCGGGCCACCTTGGCGAAGTTGAGGTACTCCGTCCCTTGCCAATCACCCACATCCCACTCATCGGGTGTAGCGTACACGCCGTAGATGCCAGCCGCCAGATCGGTGGCTCGGTCGGCGTTGACTACGCCGGCTCCCTGGTAGAAGGGGCTGCTGGACACATTGGTCGCGCCACTCTTAATCAGTGTCTTGGCCACGTCCCAGGTGGGCCACTCACCGTAGCGGGTCTTGTAGGCCTGGTAAACCAAGGCCAAGTTGCTGGCTGCTACGGGCCCTGAGCGACTGGTGCCGCCCCATGTGTCCCATGAGGTCGCGCCATTAAAACCGAAGTAATTGAGCCCCTCGTCGCCCGAGCCGCGACCACCGTTGGCCAGAACGTCGAGGCCGGACGAACCGTCGCGGTTGGGGCCTTTGGAGAAGAAAGCGGTGACATCGCCGTACATGATTTGGTCAGCGCTGATGATCGAGTCCCAGTTGGTCGAACCGTACTGGGTCGAAGAGCCGGCCATGATCGTCGTCGGGCCGCCGTCACCTTCCTCCGGGCCGTAGCCGGGGCCTTCATTGCCGGACGAGAAGACCCACACTGTGCTAGGAGCGACGCTCAGGTTTAGCGCCGTGATCAGGCGGCCGAAGTAGCCCCAACTGCCCCACATCTGCTGAAAGTTGCCGTAGGAGTTGCTGGTGATCTGCACTTCGTCACCCGAGTTGGGGACGCCGTCGTAGCCCAGCGCAGCGACCAGATACTCGTCCTCGTCGGTGCCCGTATAGTAGTGGTTGCCAAAGTCCATCAGGCCCACGTCCGGGGCGCCGCCCTGGACCATACCGCCCACGCGGAACGGCTGCGCGCTCAGGCCATCATTGACCACGCCCTGGCCGGCGATGTTGGAGGCACACTGCGTGCCGTGTGTATAGCCAGCGTCAAAAGGACCGGCGAACAGTACCAGTTCGCCTGGATCGGGACAGCCCTTCATAGTAGGTGAAGAGTCAGCGCAGGTGATACCCCACAGCCAGTCGGCGGTTGGCGGCACGTTTGCTCCGTCGCTGATCCAGACCAGCAGGCCGCCGGAGATGTCGGCGTAGCCATCGCCGTCCATGTCGCGGTAGACCTCGGGGCTGTCTTTGGTGACCGGTTTCTCATCGGTGAAGTCGTAGTCATTGTCCAGGTCCACATACACTGTGTCATAGACGCCGCCTGTATGCTCATCCACGACCAGCACTGCCACACGTGCACCATAAAAACTTTCCAAGTTCCTGTCCGGGTGGCTGCCCAGTTTGTAGACCCCACTCTGGCTGGTAGTCGGAATAGTGTACACGTGAGTGGTCGTCATACCCAGGGTTTGGTACACGACCGTGTTCGCCGTTGGTGTAACGGTCGTTTGTGTATCAACCCAGCGCGAACCATTGTAGCCGGAAGCAATGGCAGATGAACCGAGGATCACATCACTGGCGAAGTAATACATGGAGACCTGCGAGAAGGCCATCGGCCAGCCGTAGTAAGGTGAATCCGGGTCGGTCACCGTAGCGTATGTGCCCTGCAAATCGGGGTGGCCGAAGTCAATACCGTCGTCCAGCACGCCAACGATCACCCCCTCACCGGTGAAGCCCTTCTTCCAAGCTTCGGCCGATTTGTGGCCGTCCAGTACGTCGAACCAGCCTTTGATGCCTACGTCGCCAGCCTTAGCCTGTGCCTCGGCGTAGGTCAATTCGTTGGCGCGGAGGCTCTGTAGGCGGGCCAGGCTGGCGGCTCTATCCGGCGCGTTCTCTACCTCCGGATCATAGGGCTTCTCCCGCATTTCGCCGCCGACTTTTACCAGCGCAACCACGTTGGGTTCCTGGGCGATCTTGAGCAGGTTGCTGGCTACCGTCTGACCATAGATGTCCTGCACGCCGCCGAAGACGGCGGGACGCACGATCATGCGCGACATGTACTTGCTCAGGTCTGTGCCAGCCACGACTGAGACGTACAGGTCAACCAGTTCTTTGCCGCCCTGCTCAGCCGCATCGCGCAGCCGTGGGTCAATCTTGCTCATTGCCAGTTCGGGGGAGAGCTCTTCAACCCATTGCAATGCCTCGAGCCGTTCGTTGGTCGGAGGCTGGGGCCTGTCCGGCGGTGGTTCCTGGAGAACAGGGGTCGCCAGTTGCTCCGTCTTTGGAGCCGCCTGCACGAAGGGGACTGCCACGCTGAGAATGATCAGCGCGGTCATTGCTTTCCATAAGATTTTACGTACCATCTGCTTCCTCCTTTTCGCTAATTGAACATGGGGAGAACCATTTTACAGAAGAAACACATATAACTCAGATGGACATCACCTCCTTTCGCTCGCGATGTCTGCACGACTAGAGGGCAATCAAACAAAACGGAGACGGTCAACATCATCATTCATTGACCGTCTATGCCAGCCTGGCAGCGTTGGTGAAGTGGGAGCAG
>QMOC01000079.1 GCA_003648085.1 Chloroflexota bacterium | reverse complement strand
GGTTCCGGCTCTGATCCCTCTCCCGGGGGGTGAGGGGAAGTTGAAGGTAGGGTGAGATGCCGCCTTGCCCTGTGTCGGTTGCGGCCTGAGGCTGCACTGCGATGTATCACAAAAAGGAGGTTGAGAAATGCTGGTAAGAGATAGGATGACCAAGCGTCCGATCACGATCCACGATGAGGCCTCCGTGGATGAGGCGCTGCAGTTGATGCACGAGGAGCACATTCGACGGTTGCCCGTCCTAGACAAGCATGGCCGGCTGGTGGGCATCGTTTCGGAGTTGGACCTGTTGAAGGTGTCCCCCTCACCGGCCACTTCGCTGAGCATGTGGGAGATTCCCTATTTGCTCTCGAAAATCAAGATGCGGGATATTATGACCAAGGATGTGATCACTGTCGCTGAAGACACCCCGCTGGAGGAGGCGGCTCGCATTATGGCCGACAACAAGATCGGCGGCCTGCCGGTGATGCGAGATGACAAACTGGTGGGTATCATCACCGAGACCGATATGTTCAAGATCTTCCTGGAGATGCTGGGGGCGCGAGAGAAGGGGGTGCGCCTGAGCATGTTGATCCCGGAAGAGAAGGGAACGCTGGCCAAGATCGCCGGTACCATCGCCGGGCTGGGCGGCAATATCCTGGCCTTGGGCACCATCATGGGGGAGGATCCCACCAATCGCGAACTGGCGATTAAGGTCGCTGACGTGCCTATGGAGCAACTGGTTTCGGCGATGGAGGGCCTGGGTATGAAGATATTGGATGCGCGGGAAGCATAAAGCGCACCTGATTTCTCGGCCCCCTTCCCCGGTGGGGAAGGGGGCGACTGTTTATTGCTTGCCTATCACTCACTGTCCGCGTACACCTCTTCCTTCAACACCCCGATGAACGGTAGATTCCGGTACTCCTCGGCGAAATCCAGCCCATACCCCACCACGAACTCATCGGGGACCTCGAAGCCCACGAAATCCAGTGGCACGTCAATCTCTCGCCGGCTGGGCTTGGAAAGCAGCGTGCATACCCGCAGGCTGGCAGGGTTACGTGTCTGCAGGTTGCGCGTGATGTAATCCAGCGTGCGGCCGGTATCAATGATGTCTTCCACAATCAGCACATGTCGTCCCTCGATGTTCTGCTCCAGATCCAGCAGGATGCGCACTACGCCGCTGCTCATCGTCCCGGTGCCGTAGGAGGAGATCTCCATAAAGTCCACCTCGTGACGCATTTCCAGATTGCGGGTCTAGCCGGCCAGGAACATGAATGCTCCCTTCAGCACGCAAACCAGGAATGGGCAATCAGCGTCGGTATACGTGGCATTGATCGCCTGCCCCAATTCCGCCACCCGTGCCCGCAGCGTCTCCTCTGAGATCAATACTTTCGCCACGTCATCTCGCAACCCCATTCTCCCCGCTCCTTTAATTTTCTGTTCCCCCGCTTCTCTGCTCATACACCTCCCGCTTCAGCACCGCGATGTACGGTAGCGTGCGGAAGCGGTCGGCGTAATCCAGCCCGTACCCTACCACCCACACATCGGGTATCTCGAAGCCCAGGTAGTCAATCGGCACTTCGATCCGGCGGCGCTCCGGTTTATTGAGGAGGACGCAGGTACGTAGCGAGGCAGGCTGGCGAGCGCGGAAGGTGCGCAGTAGATAATCCAGCGTATAGCCCGTATCCACGATGTCCTCAACGACGAGTACATGACGACCGGTGACGCTGGCCCGCGTGTCCATAATCAGCCGCACCGCGCCCATGCTGACCGCGCCCCGGTTATAACTGGAAAGGGCGATGAAGTCCACGTGATGGGGCACGGTCAACCGGCGGGCTAGGTCGGCCAGGAAGACGAAGGCCCCCTTGAGTACTCCGATGAGCACCAAATCTTCGGCATCGGCATAGTCGGCGCTGATCTGCGCTGCCAGTTCTTGCACCCGCGCCGCAATCGTCTCCTCGTCCAGCAACACCCGCTCAATCGCGTCAGGAACTTTCATCGTTCTCCACTCCTGCAAAACTGTCATCGTCGTTGTGATTTGGGGTCTTGGGTTTGGTATTTGGAACCACGTGACACCCGCGACATCTGGCCTCATACACCTCGCTTGCTCCCACCAAGATAACCGGATCATCATAGGCGGCGGGCTGGCCGTTGATGAGACGCTGGGTGCGACTGGCGGGTCCTCCGCACACCACGCAGATAGCCTGGAGTTTGGCCACCTGCTCGGCCCGCGCCAGCAGCGTCGGCATCGGCCCGAAAGGTTCCCCCCGGAAGTCCATATCCAGTCCGGCAACGATAACCCGCACGCCCCGGTCGGCGAGTTCCTCACACAGCGTCACCACGGCGTCGTCGAAGAACTGCGCCTCGTCTATGGCGACCACTGTCGTATCTGGCTCGATCAATGCCCGTAATTGCGCCGTGTTTTCCACCGGTGTCGCCTCGACCTGCATCCCGTTGTGGGAGGCCACCTCCCGTTCGGCGTAACGTGTGTCCATTGCGGGCTTGAAGACCTGGACTTTCTGGCGGGCGATCTGAGCACGGCGCACGCGGCGAATCAGTTCCTCCGTTTTGCCAGAGAACATGCTCCCGCAGATCACTTCGATCCACCCGCTGCTAGGCTTACCATACATCTGAAACGCTCCTACAACGAAATAGGGGCAGATGCGCACACCTGCCCCTAACGTAGATGCTCCGTCGCTCTCCTAGTCGGCCATCTTGCCGGCCTCTCCCGTTTCACCGGCCTCTTCCGGCACCTCGTCTCCCGGCAGGACGAAGCCACGGGCGCGCAGTCGCTTCTTCAGCGTCGCCAGCGATTTGAGGCCAAATCCTCTCAGGTCGGTCAGTGTCTCGTCTCCCTCCTCCAACTTAGCCAGCACGTCGCCCACGGTTTTGATGCCTGCGCCGATCAGCACTTTATGAGCGCGGGAACCGAGATCTAACTCTGTAATCGGCAGTTCGGGCGAGGTCTCCCGTCTCTTGCGCCTCTCCGCCTCGGCGAGCATCCGTTCGCGCCGCTCCAGTTTCTTGACGAAGCGCTCCACCTGCCCGCCGGAGTCCACGATGCGCTGCTCGCCGGTGAAGAACGGATGACACCTGGAGCAGACGTCGGTACGGATCACAGGCACCGTCGCGCCCACGGTCCAGGTATTGCCACAGGCACAGATCACCTGAGCCTCTGGATAGAACTGGGGATGAATTTTTTCCTTCATAGTCACTTCCTACGCCTGCGTCGGGTATACGCTCACCCGTCTACGGCCTCCCCGGATGGGTTCAAAGCGTACAAAACCATCGGTGGTGGCGAAGAGGGTGTAGTCTTTACCCATCCCTACGTTGATTCCTGGTTTGATGCGCATCCCGCGCTGCCGCACGATGATGTTACCCGCACGCACCACCTCGCCGCTATATTTCTTTACGCCCAGGCGTTTGGAACGACTGTCACGCCCATTGCGACTCTTGCCGCCACCCTTCTTGTGTGCCATCTCACGTCCTCCTATGCCACAATCTCATCCACCCGCAGCCGCGTGTAGCGCTGCCTGTGACCGGCGCGCCGGCGATACCGTTTCCTGGGATGGTACTTGAAAATCCGAATCTTAGGACCTTTCTCCTGCGCGACCACTGTCGCCAGCACCTTAGCACCGTTGACGATGGGCCGACCGATCTCGACCCGCTCACCGTCGGCGACCAGCAGCACCCTATCCAACTCGATCTGCTGACCAACCTCAGCCGGAAGCCGTTCAACGAGGAAGGTATCGCCTACCTCGGCCCGGTATTGTCGCGCGCCCGATTTCACGATCGCATACACGATGTGTCCTCCCGGTTACATAGTAGTGGCCGCGCCAGGTGGCCCGGCCGCCGAGAAGTATTATACTGAACCTCTTGATTTTGTCAACTGGAGTCGGATAGGCTCTTAATCTGTTGGGTGTGGCTAAAATCAGTGGGACGTCCGGCTTCAGCCGGAAAATCCCCGCTGAAGCGGGGCCTCCGGCCCTTTCTCCCCACGAATTTTAGCCAGACTCTAATCCGTTCCCGTCCTGCGATCCACCGTTATATCACCAGTACCCCCGTCCCATCAATCTCGCTCCGCTTGAGCGCCAGGAGCGCCTCGTTGGCTGCCTCCAATGGGAAGGTCTGCACCGTGGTGTGGATGGGTATCTCGGCCGCTGCCTGCAACAGTTCAAAAGCGTCCCGCCGGGTGAAGTTGGCCACGCTGCGCACTGTGCGCTCCCAGTAGAGCAGCCGGTCGTAGTCCAACTTCGGGATGGGGGTCATCGTCACACCGGCCAACGCCAGCGTGCCGCCTCGCTCCAGCACCCGCAGTGCCTCCGGCACAAGTTCGCCCGCCGGGGCGAAGATGATGCTGGAGTGCATCTTCGCCGGTGGGGTGTCCTCCGCCCCGCCGACCCACACCGCTCCCAGTTCCCGCGCCAGCCGCCGATGGCCCTCGCTGCGGGTGAAGACGTAGACCTCGCATCCCCAATGCCGCGCCACCTGGATAGTGACGTGAGCCGAGCCCCCGAAACCGTAGAGCCCCAGCCGCTGGCCGGGCTGCACCTCGCTCAGCCGCAGCGCCCGGTAGCCGATGATGCCGGCGCAGAGGAGCGGCGCGGCCTCCACGTCGGAGAAGCCCTCCGGGATGGGGTAGGCAAAGTCCTCGTGCACCACCATCGCCTCGGCGTAGCCCCCATCGGCGTGCAGGCCGGTGAATTGCGCCTCCCGGCATAGATTCTCCAGCCCCCCTCGGCAGAACTCGCACTCCCCGCAGGTGCGGTAGAGCCAGGGCACCCCCACCCGCCGGCCTATTTCGAAGCGGGTCGCGCCTGCCCCCCGCGCCTCCACTACGCCCACAATCTGGTGGCCGGGCACGAGGGGGAGTTTGGGCAGCGGCAGATCCCCCTCCACCGTGTGCAGGTCGGTGCGGCAGACCCCGCAGACCCGCACGGCCAGGCGGATTTCACCGGGGCCGGGCGCAGGCAGAGGCAGGTCGGTCAATTCCAGTGGCCGCTCCTCGGCCGGTTTGGGTTCGCGCAGAAGCATCGCTTTCATTCCGCAACCTCCTTTCCACCGCAACGTGATCTACCGTATTGTACCAACGAGGACGTCAATAGGCAAACGTATACGTTCAACGTGGGCAGAGCCGCCCGTTGGCAGCCGCTGGTGGTTGTGCTATAATGTCACCTGTGGCGGGCGGGAGGTAGGGGGCACGAGTTGCGCCGAGAACTAGCCTTTGAGCGATGCGGACCTTGAAACGGTCAACAGGGCTTGGTCTGCTACCGAATAATGTGGAGGGCAGGAATGAAAAATGATCAGACAAAGAGAATATTATGGAGCATCGTCGCCGATGTGCCGCTCCAGTCGGTGTTAGAAGATTCAAGGTGTCCGCCGCTCCTGCGCCGGACGCTCACCGGCACTCTCTCCTGGCAGACGCGCAACGAGACGTCGGTGCGGAAGGCACTGGGGGTACCACGTATCGCGCCTCGATGGGTGGCCGCACTTATGGCGCTGGGGGCCACCGTTACCGTGGAGGGAGAGGCTGGGCCAACGGAGGTGCTCCTGAGCGTAGGGACGAGGTTACCGCATCCCCATATGCTGCACATCCCGCTCGTGGAGGGGATGAGGTGGGGCGAAGCCTGCGTTGCCCGCACCCCGGCCGATGAGCCCATCGTCGCGGCGGTCGCCGTGGTGGAGATGAGCGACGGCCTCGTCCGGCAGGCCCGCGTTGCGCTCACCGGTGTCTGGCCGGAGCCGGTGCGCCTGGCCGAGGCCCCCGCCCGGTTGATAGGCAGCCCGTTGGAGGAGGAACGCATTCGGGCGGTGGCGGAGGCCGTGGAGAAGGAGGTTGCGCCCAGGGGGGACTTCCGGGGCAGTGAGGAATACCGCCGGGCAATGGCGGGTGTCTTGACCCGCCGCGCCCTCGAACAATGCTTGCGGCAGGAGGGGGAAAATGAGTAGGGGGGAGATCCAGACCATCACGCTGACGATAAACGGCGCGGAAAAGACCCTGACTGTACATCCTTCGGAGACCCTGCTGGATGCGCTGCGCCGCGCCTCCTACACCGGCGTCAAGCACGGTTGCAAGACGGGCGACTGCGGCGCGTGCACCGTCCTCCTGGATGGGCAGCCTGTGCACAGTTGCATGATCCGGGCCACCGAGGCCGAAGGGCACGAAGTGACGACCATAGAGGCATTGGCCGCCGGTGGTCAGTTGCATCTCATCCAGCAAGCATTCATCGAGACCGGCGCCATCCAGTGTGGCTACTGTACCCCGGCCAAAATCCTGGTGACCAAGGCCCTTCTCGACCGCAACCCCGACCCCACCGAGAGGGAAATTCGCGAGGCACTGAGCGGTAACCTGTGCCGCTGCACCGGCTATGTCAAGACCGTGCAGGCGGTGCAACGGGCTGCGGCAATGCTGCGGGGCGAGGAGGTAGAGCCTTTCACACCTGTTGAGGCGACGCTGGGGCCGGGCCGCTCGCCCACGGACGTTGTGGAGCGATACTATCATATGGCCGAGGACGAGGCCCCTCTACCGCCGCTGCTCCTCTCCCCGCCGGAAATGGAGCCGCTGCGCGTGGTCGGGAAGGGGGTGCCCAAGGTGGACGGCGTCAAACTGGCGGCGGGCCGCCCCGTCTTCACCGACGACATCAAACTGGAGGGGATGCTCTACGGCGCGTTGCTCACCAGCCCCCACGCCCACGCCCGCATCAAGCGGATTGACGCCAGCCGCGCCCGCGCCCTGCCCGGGGTCCACGTCGTCCTTACTTACAAGGACATCCCCCGCGTCAAGTACGCCTCCGGCGGACAGAGTTACCCTCAGCCGCCACCCTACGACCAGGTCGTGCTCGACAACAAGGTGCGCCACGAGGGCGACCGTGTAGCCGTCGTCGCCGCCGAGACGCCGGAACTGGCACGGCGGGCGCTGCGGTTGATCGAGGTGGAGTACGAGGTGCTCCCCCACGTCCTCGATCCCCAAGAGGCGATGCAGGATGGCGCCCCCGTCATCCACGACGAGCCGGACACGGAGTCCGTCTACGACGCTCAGCATAACATCGTCCACCACATCGAGGCCGAAGGGGGCGACCGTGAGGTTCAGTGGGCCAAGGCCGATTACGTCTTCGAGCGAGAGTACCGTACCTCGCGGCAACAGCACGCGCACATCGAGCCTCACGTCTGCATCACTTACTGGGATGAGGACGACCGGCTGGTGGTGCGCTCCAGCACGCAGGTGCCCTTCCACATCCGACGCATGCTTGCGCCCCTTATCGGCCTGCCGGAAAAGCGCATCCGCGTCATCAAGCCACGCATCGGCGGAGGTTTCGGCAACAAGCAGGAGTTGGTGTTGGAGGACCTGTGCGCCCTGCTGACCATTGCTACGGGCCGACCGGTGCGGATGGAGTACACCCGCCGCCAGGAGTTCACCAGTTCCCGCAGCCGTCACCCCCAGATTATGCGCTACAAGGTCGGCGTCACCAAAGATATGGAGGTGGTCGCCACCGAACTGTACCTCATCGGCGACACGGGAGCCTACGGTACCCACGGCCTGACGGTGCAGATGGTCGGCGGCCAGAAGGGGCTGACGCTCTACAACGCACCTTACTCCAGGTTCGTCTGTGACGTGGTTTACACCAATAAGCCCCCGGCGGGGGCCTTCCGGGGCTACGGCGCGACCCAGTGCTTCTTCGGCATCGAGACGATTATGTCGGAGATCGCCGACGAGATGGGCTGGGACGTGGTGGAGTTCAAGCGCAAGAACTGGATCAAGATAGGTGAGGAATTGTTGCTCTCCAAGGCGCTGGGCGAGGGACGCGAGGGGTTTGAGCAGGTCATCCGCTCCAGCGGCCTGGAGGAGTGCGTCCAGGTGGGCCTGGAGGCGATGGATTGGTACAACAAGCGCGGGAACGAGGCGTGGAGGCAGAAAGACGCCACGACGCGACGCGGCATCGGGATGGCGGTGATGCTTCACGGCAGCGGCGTCGCCGGACTGGACATGGCCTCCGCGACGATCAAGATGAACGACGATGGTTCCTTCAATCTCCTCGTCGGTGCGACCGACCTGGGCACCGGCTCCGACACCATCCTGGCACAGATGGCCGCCGAGGTGTTGGGCGTGCCGGTGGAGGACATCATCGTCTACTCGTCGGACACCGACTTCACGCCCTTCGACAAGGGAGCCTACGCCTCCAGCACGACCTACATCAGCGGCGGGGCAGTGCGCAAGGCGGCGCTCGACGTGGCCGACCAGATCAAGGAGCACGCCGCACTGATGCTGGGGCTGGAGAGCGCCGAGGGGCTGGTGTTGCGCGATCGGAAGATCGTCATACCCGATGGTCGTGAACTTACGCTGGCACAGGTGGCCCTGAGCAGCCTGCACCAGCAGAACCAGCACCAGATCATCGCCAGTGCGTCCCACATGAGTTACGAGAGTCCTCCGCCCTTCGGCGCCCAATTCGTCGAGGTAGCGGTGGACACGGAGACCGGCCAAGTCACTGTGGAGCGGGTGCTGATGGTGGTGGACGCG
>QMOC01000078.1 GCA_003648085.1 Chloroflexota bacterium | reverse complement strand
GTTTCGTGCCTGCCGACCGGGCGCGCATCGGTATCGTGGACCGTATCTTCACCCGCATCGGTGCGCAGGATGAGGTGGCCTCCGGTCAGTCCACCTTCATGGTCGAGATGGTCGAGACGGCCAATATCCTCAACCACGCCACACCGCGCAGTCTGCTCATCCTCGACGAGATCGGGCGGGGCACCAGCACCTACGACGGCCTCTCCATCGCCTGGGCGGTGGTTGAGTACCTGCACAATCACCCCGAGCGGCGGGCGCGGACGCTCTTCGCCACCCACTACCACGAGTTGACCGAACTGGCCGACCGTCTCCCGGCGGTGCGTAACTACAATCTGGCGGTGGTGGAGGAGGGGGATCAGGTCATCTTCCTGCACAAGGTGGTACCGGGCGGGGCGGATCGCTCTTATGGCATCCACGTGGCACAGTTGGCGGGCGTGCCGCGCCCGGTTATCCATCGCGCCGAGGAACTGCTGGAGCAACTGGAGAGCGGGGAGTTTCGTCCCGGCACGCCTGCGCCTAGGCCCTATCAGCCGGTGCTGTTTGCCGACGAGCATCCGGTGGTGGAGGAATTGCGGGAATTGGACATCTCGACGATGACACCGCTGGAAGCGATCAACGTTCTGTACGAGTTACAGCGGCGGGTGAAGGAATGAATCCGTTAAGAGCGTATCGGAGAAATCGGGTGGAGGCCCGGCCTCGGCCGGGAAGCCCCTGCTGAAGCGGAGCGTCCAGAGCGTTTTTCGTATAGAGTCTGGCTAAAATTCATGGGGAGAAAAGGCCGGAGGCCCCGCTTCAGCGGGGATTTGCCGGCTGAAGCCGGACGTCCCACTGATTTTAGCCACACCCTTTTCGATACTCTTTCGGGCGGAGGAGCGCGACGTATGACGGAATGGGAGACAGACGCGAGGCGCGGTTTGGTCGTCGGCACCAGCCTGATAGTCACCATCATCCTGGTGGATGTTGGCCTGATCTGGCTGGCTGCTACCCGGCCGCTCAGCATTGAGACGTTCGTGATCGGGCTGGCCGTGCTGGTTAGCCTGGGACTGATGGGGTTAGTCGGCTATTGGCTGTACGGGCTGGCCCGCTCAGGATATTTCCTCGACCGCAACGCGCTGGTCATCCGCTGGGGGCCGACGGAGCAGACTGTTCCCACCGGACGGATTGAGCGTGTGCTCAAGGGCGCTGAAATCGAAGGGCGTATCCGGTTCCGCGGTGGGATGTGGCCCGGTCATTGCGTCGGCTACGGTGAGGTTCCCGGCGTGGGTCCGGCCCTTTTCTACGCCACTGTCCCTCCTCGGCATCAGATTTACATCGTCACTCCTGGCCTCACCTACGGCATTTCTCCTGCCAATCGCGAAGGTTTCCTCGAATCGCTTCGCACTCGCTTGGAGATGGGCCCCACTCAGATCGTGGAGCAATCCTCAAGACGGCTAACCTTTCTGAATTGGCCCATCTGGGGGGATCGGGTGGGGCTGCTCCTGCTGACGGCCGGCGTCCTGGCAGTGCTGGCCTTGATTGGCTATCTGTGTTTTCAGTTCCCCATGCTGCCTCGATTGGTGCCATTACACTTCGACGCGGTGGGCAAGCCCGACCGGCTGGGTCCCCGGAGTCAGATCTTCGTCCTCCCGCTCATCGGCTTGCTGGCCCTGCTGTTCAACGGTGTGCTGGGCTGGTTGGCGTACCGGCATGAGCGGATGGCGAGTTATCTGCTATGGGGTGGAGCGGTCCTCGTCCAGGTATTGGTATGGACGGCGGCAATCGGGATTTTGGGACATTTGTAGGAGAATCCTTGCCAGGTTCACTTGACTTCTTTGAACTCCTCGGCGGCTTTGTCCTCTCGCTTGTCATCGGCGTGATCGGCTACAAGCGCGGCGCGCTGAACGGCAGTGGTGTCGTAGGTGCCGCTTTGATCGGCACGCTTATCTTTGGGCTGGGGGGCTGGGAATGGGGTATCTTGCTCATCGCCTTCTTCGTCTCCTCCAGCGCACTTTCCTTCTACCGTGCCCGCGAAAAGCAGAGGTTGGCGGAGAAGTTCGCCAAGGGGCACCGGCGCGATCTGGGCCAAGCGTTGGCCAACGGGGGGGTGGCAGCCCTGTTGGCAGTGCTATCCCACTTCCTCTCTCCCTTCCCAGGGGAGGGCAGGGGGGGACTCTGGTTCGTCGCCTGTGCCGGTGCGCTGGCGGCCGTCAACGCCGACACCTGGGCCACCGAACTGGGTGTGCTGAGTCGCACGTCCCCACGCCTAATCACCACCGGTCGGCGGGTTGAGGTGGGGGCTTCGGGAGGTGTCACTTGGTTGGGGACTGTTGCGTCGCTGGGGGGAGCGCTCTTCATCGGCTTGCTGGGAGCACTGGTTCTACGCCAGGGATGGGCCGCCGGGGGTATCTTGCTGCTGGCGGCGACAGTGGGCGGGCTGGCGGGCTCCGTCTGTGATAGCATCCTTGGCGCGATGGTGCAGGGTATCTACTGGTGCGACACCTGCCAGAAGGAGACTGAACGCAGGGTGCACCGCTGTGGCACAGAGACACGCTTGCTGCGGGGGTGGCGCTGGCTGGGGAACGACGCGGTGAACTTCACTGCCTCCGCAGTAGGGGCGCTCACCGCCCTGGGCGTGGGTTGGCTGTTGCTCTGGGGGTCGTAGTGGCGACTTCAGTCGCTCCAGGCCGGTGTGAGTTGGCGAAGTCGCTCTGCTAGCCTTTCGACATTCATCTGCCTGAGTAGTAACCCTTTGCGAAGCCCGCCCTACGGCGGGCTGGGGAGTCGCTGCAGGGCGACTTGGCGAGGGTAGCACGCGGCTTCAGCCGCCGTGCTGAGGATGAACGTGATTCTTCAGACACTCTGAGACCGGATGGGGCTTGACAGCGGCATGATGTTGTATATCATGATGTTGGTAGTGTTGTGGAGCATTGTCGGCCAGCCGCGAACCGGGAGCCTGGTACGCGACCGGGCAACAAAAGGAGGTGTAGAATGCGAGGAAAATGGCTCCTCATAGCACTGACGATCGCGACCCTGATACTTTTGGTCGGCGCCGTGCCGACATCGGCGGCACCGAACCAGGGCGGCATCGTCCACATTGTCCGGCGCGGTGAGACGCTGTACAGCATCGCCCGCCGCTACGGGGTGGATGTGTGGGCTCTTGCCCGTGCCAACGGCATCACCAACCCCAATCGTATCTACGTCGGGCAGCGGCTCATCATTCCATCAGGGCGACCGTCGCGTGGCGTCATCCACATCGTGCGGCCCGGTGAGACGCTGATATATATCTCGTTGCGCTACAGGGTGAGTATATGGGCCATCATCAAGGCCAACAATATCACCGACCCTAATCATATTTACGTGGGGCAGCGCCTCTTCATCCCCGGTGTTGCGCCGCCTGCACCCAAGCCCCAGCCGCCCTTGTCGCCGTCTGTCTCGTACCCTGGCCCCTGGTCTGGCGAATATTTCGACAACATTACATTAGCCACGCCGGCCTATACCACGCGCTCCGACGAAAGCATCAATTTCAACTGGGGCTACGGCCCACCGGCGGGGGGGATGCCGACAAACTCCTTCTCCGTGCGTTGGACCGGGACCTTCCACTTCGACGAGGGTACCTATCGCTTCTACGCCAAAGTTGATGACGGCGTGCGAGTCTACGTAGACGGCACGTGTATCATTGACGGCTGGCGGGATGGGGCATTGCGTCTCTACACTGCGGATCAGGCTCTGACAGCCGGCAACCATACTGTCCAGGTGGAGTACTACGACCGCATTCAGGTCGCCCGTATCTACTTCTGGTGGAAATTGGTGGCCGGGCCAACGCCAACGCCCACCCCCGGGCCGACACCTACACCGCCACCGGGCGAGGGCTGGTTTGGTCAGTTCTACAACAATATGGACCTACAGGATCCCCCGTTTGCCACCCGTTACGATCCCTGGATCGGCTTCGAATGGGGCACCGATAGCCCGATGCCTGAGATGCGCAGCGATTTCTTCTCCATCCGTTGGACGACGACGGTGCACCTGAACACGGACACTTATCGTTTCTGCGCTATGAGCGACGATGGGGTGCGCATCTGGGTGGACGGGCAGCGGGTGTTGGACGAGTGGCACCCGAACAACGGGATCGCCTACTGCGGCGAGCACTGGGTGGAGACCGGCGACCACGAGATAAAAGTTGAATACTACGAGGAGGGAGGCAACGCGCTGATCTACGTCTGGTGGGAGGCGGCAGACTGACCGGCTGTTGCAGAACAGGTTGAGCGCGAGGGCCGGGGGATACCTCCCGGCCCTCGCTGGTTGACCGCCTGGACAGGTTGTGTTATCATTCAAACTCGTGTGATAAATCGAGATTCAGGAGGCGAGAAATGCTCGTTTCGTCCAAGGAGTTGCTGCTGGCGGCGCAGAAGGGCGGCTATGCCGTCGGCGCGTTCAATACCAATAATCTGGAGATTACCCACGCCATCTTCCGCGCCGCAAAGGCGCAGCGGGCACCGATCCTCGTACAGATTTCGGCCGGAGCCATCAGGTACGCCGGGATTGACTTTCTGCCCCAGATCGTGCGGACCCATGCGCGTCTGGCCGACGTGCCGGTGGCCCTGCACCTGGACCACGGGCCGAGTTTCGAGATGGTGATGCTCTGCTTGCGCTACGGGTTCACCTCGGTGATGCGCGACGCTTCTAAACTGCCCTTCGACGAGAACGTGGCGGAAATACGCAAGGTTGTGGAGGCAGCGCACGCGGTGGGGGTGCCCGTCGAGGCGGAGTTGGGGCGCATCGTCGGCGCCGAGGAGCACGTCGTCGTCTCAGAGCGGGAGAAGGCGATGACCGACCCCGACGAGGCGGCCGAGTTTGTCAAGGCTACAGGCTGCGACTTCCTGGCCGTCTCCATCGGCAACGCTCACGGTTTCTACAAGGGCGAGCCCAACCTGGACTTCGACCGGCTTCAGGCCATCCGTGACAAAGTAGATATACCTCTGGTGCTGCACGGGGCTTCCGGCCTCCCCGACGATCAGATTCGCACCGCCGTCAGCCTGGGCATCTGCAAGATCAACATTGACACCGAGATACGGTACGCCTTCACGCAGTCGGTGCGCAAGACGTTGGCCGAGCAGCCGGAGCAGATTGACCCGCGCAAGATCCTCGGCCCGGCGATTGATGCGATGCAGGCCGTGGTCGAGCGCAAGATCGCGCTCTTCGGCAGTCAGGGGAAGGCGTAGTTAGTTCTCGATGCGAAACTCGATGGAGGCCCCAGTTTATCGGAGTTCTCCCGGCTGAAGCCGGGCCTCCGGCCTCGTTTTACACCACAAACTGATCAGGGCGTCGCCTTCACGTAGATTGGGTTGCTCAGCGCCTTCGCCATCAGCGCGGCGGGCTCCTCGTCCAGCGGTGCCTCCGGCGGCTCGATGACCTCCGCCCGCCAGTAGGTGTCGCCACTCACGACGACCCAGCACTCGTGGATGAAGTCGTCATCGGGGATGGGCGCTTCGCGGATCCCCTGCGCCGAGACCAGCCGCAGCAGGTTTCCCGCCCCGCCCTGCACCCGGCAACGCAGGCGCAGATGGGCACCGCTGGGCAGGCACAACTCATCGCCCATCGTGGCTCGCTGCCCCTCCGCCTCGGCCGCCAGTTCAAGCCGAGGGCCGGCCGGTCCCTCGGAGATGAAGACACGCCCCGCGCGGAGGCCGGCAATGATGGCCTCCACCGAAAGCGCATCGGCGTAGACCCAGGTGCAGGGATTGCCCACCTCGTACCAGCCCAGTGTGCCCGTGAACGGTCCCTGGTGCTTGTCGGAGCCGCCAACGGCGGTGATGCGCCTGCCCCGGCGCAACTGCGCGTCCCACACGGCCAGCGCCTGGTAGTTGGAGACGATCCAGGGCGAGCACCACACTTCGATGCAATCGGGCTCGAACAGGTCGCCGAACTCCCACGGCGGGCCGCCGTCCTTGGGATGGTTGATCGAGAAGAGCGCCTCTCGCGCCCGCACTGCCTCCCGCACCCGCGCCATCTGCTCGTCGCTCCAGCAGCGGAACTCGACGAAATCGTCAATCGGCCAGACGTTGGCGTGGCCGTGGTAAGTGGTGATCTCAACACCGGGGATGAGGAGCAGGTCAGGGGTGGTGTGAGCGGGCAGCAAGGGCAGGTGGCTGATCGTGTTGTGCTCGGTGACGGCAACGAAGTCGAGCCCTTGGGCGCGGGCAGCCGCTACCAGGTCTCCTAGCGGCGCGGAACCGTCGGAATGCCAAGTGTGGGCGTGCAAATCCCCCCGGTACCAGCGCGGACCATCCTTCGCTCCCCGCTCCTTACTTCCTGCATCCTGCATCTTGCATCCTGCATCCTGTTCCTCCAGCGTCACAACGACCCGATAATCGCATCCTTCGGGAGCGAGTTGATAGAGCCCCAGCACGACGTGCCAGGTGCCGGGCTGGATGGGGCCGGGGAGGTAGCCGGGCGTCGCCTCATCTGCGGCGATGGTGAACTCCTGCCGCGCCGTGCCACTCCAGCCCCGAAACCCTCTCGCGGTCAAGAACTCGGCCCCGCGTGAGTCGAAGAGGCCAACGTCCACGATGTTGCCCTCCTGCCAGCCGACCTTATCGCCGCTGAGTTGGCGGCTGACCTGGTAGCGCACGTGGAGCCGGGTGGTTCCTGGTGGTACTTCAAAGGGCAGCAGCGGGAACTCGTCCACGGCCCGGTCCGTGGCGTCAAAATGGCCTTCCAGTACGATCTCTGTCATGGGCAATTTCCTCCCGACAGGCCAAACGGCTATTTGGCGTATTTTCTCCGTTCAGGCCGGCTTGTCAAGTGCGAGGCAGCACCGCGCGCTTCACTTTAAGTAGGAATGTGTGGTATAATACCAGCGCAACACTTGTGTGGAGGTGAAGCGAAATGGCAGCAGTGGAAGTTGTGAGGATTGAGGCAGGCGGAATTGTGCGTCTTCCTCCTAACCTGCTTGAATTCGTCGGCTTTGAGCCCGGCGAGGAAGTGGAGGCCAGACCGGGGGCTGGGAGATTGGTGCTCAAGAAGAAAGATTCCATCATCAAGAAACTGCGAGGCCGGCTCAAGCTCGATCAGGAAACAGCAGAGGAAATCATTTTCGCACCGGAACTGGAATATGAGGCTTTCTGACATCCCCGCAGGCTCGACGGTGTTCGTTGACGCCAATATTCCTCTTGCCTCCATCTTCGAGGAGAAAAGAGCTGACCTTGCTGATGAGTTCCTGCTGCGGGTGGAGGGCCGTGAACTTGTTGCGGTGACCTCGGTGGTTGTGCTTAGCGAAATATTCCACCGGTTACTGCTCGCTGAGGCTTGCAGGCTTCTCCGGGTACCTTCACATGTTGCCCTGAGACATCTCAAGCAGGAACTGGGCCTATTCCGAAAACTGCGCGAAAGTTGGGAGCTGATCAACGAGTTCCTGGAGTTTCCCCTCATTGTTTGCCCGGTAGATCGAGGCGCATTCGTGGAAGCCTTGGTGCTGGCCAGGCAGTACCAGTTGCTCATCAACGACGCTACCCACATAGCACTGATGGCCAGGCAGGGTATACAACTTCTGGCGACCTTCGATCGCGACCTTCAGCGTGTGGACTTCATCACCTGTTGCGGTGAGGATTGATCCACTTTGGTCGCACCGTAGAACACTCTTAGCCCCCGAGCGCTGATCCTGGCAAGCTATCAGGAGGCGGAGCGATGATTGGCATAACCGAGCAACTTCAGGCCCTGTTGACGGAGGCTATTTCGGCCCTGCCCGGCCTTATCGCCGCAGTAGTGGTCTTCATCCTGACGTGGTTCGTGGCCGGGTTCGTGGCGAGAATCGTGCGCCGGGCCGCGCGGGTGAGAATCCGCGATCCGGAGACGGTCAAGTTGCTGGGACTGTTGGCTTACTGGTCTGTCGTCGCCATCGGCACCGTCACCGCGCTCGGCCAGACCGGCTTCGACGTGACCGGTTTCATCGCCGGATTGGGCATCGCCGGTTTCACCATTGGCTTCGCGCTTCAGGACATCACCCGCAACTTCGTCGCTGGCGTCTTGCTGCTGCTGCAGCAGCCCTTCGACATCAGCGACACCATCAGCGTGGCGGGCTATACGGGGACGGTGCTCGACATCACGACCCGAGCCACCACCCTCAAGACCTACGATGGCGAGAAGATGATCATCCCGAACGCTCAGGTGTACACCAGCCCTGTCGTCAATCACTCCGGCCTGCCCCTGTCTCGCCGCTCGGTCTCGATCACCGTGGGCTACGAGCAGGACCTGGATGACATCGTGCGGTCGCTGTTGGATGCGCTGCGCCAGGTGGAGGGGGTGGTGGAGGAGCCGCCCCCCAGCGCCCACGTCAAGGAACTGCGGCGCAACGCCGTGCTGGTGGATCTGTTTTTCTGGGTGGACCGAGATACGCACGCGCCATCCGATGTGCACTCCGCCGCCGTCAGGGCCGTCGTCGAACAGGCCAAGGCGAGGGGGATCGAGTTCCTCTAGCCCTCGATGGAGCACCTACCCGGCCTCTGCCGGGGTGAACGTTTTGCGCC
>QMOC01000077.1 GCA_003648085.1 Chloroflexota bacterium | reverse complement strand
TTGCAGATGATACCGCCCTTCCCGCCGCCTAGCGGCAGGTCCATCACGGCCGTCTTCCAGGTCATCCAGGCGGCCAGAGCGCGGACCGTGTCAATGGTCTCCTCAGGATGGTAGCGGATGCCGCCCTTCGTCGGCCCACGGGCGTCGTTGTACTGGACGCGGAAGCCGTGGAATATTTGGGTCGTGCCGTCGTCCATCCGCACAGGGAGCGTGACGTGCAGTTCACGCAGCGGCCAGCGCAGTAGTTCGTGCGTCGCCGCATCCAGACCCATTATCTCGGCTGCCTGGTCCAACTGTTGCTGTGCGATGGCAAAGGGATTTAGTCCTTCCGACATGTTTGTTCCTCCGTTTAGGTTACGTAATTCTGTACTGGAGTCCGGCGAATTTTGGAGCCCCCCACGTTTACGGTATGACACTGATGAACCGCAAGATATGAGGGTCGTAGCGGCGACTTCGGTCACTCTGACCTCGCTTTGAACGACCGAAGTCGTTACTACGGGCAAAATCGCCGGTGTCCAGTTTAGGGGCTAGCATCGAATCTCTCGATTGCTAGCCCCGTCGAGCCTCCAACTGGGCCTGTAGCAACTCCCGCACCACCTGGGGGTTGGCCTTCCCTCGGGTGGCTCTCATCACCTGCCCCATCAGCCAGCCGAGGACTTGCACCTTGCCACTCAAGTACTTGCTCACCTGTGCCGGGTTTTCCTCCAAGACTTGTGTGACAATCTTTCCCAGTGCCGCCACATCGGAGACTTGCGCCAGCCCGCGCTCCTCCACAATCTGGCGCGCCCCCCGGCCGCTGGCGAACATCTCCGCCAGCACTTCCTTGCCCGTGTTGAGGTTGATGGTGCCGTCCTCGACCAATCCGATCAGTTCCGCCAGCGCCTGGGGCGAGACGAGCAGTGCGCCGATCTCCTGTCCCGTCTCCTTCATCAGCCGGAACAACGCGCCGGTGACCCAGTTGGCGACCGTCTTGGGGTCGGCCTTGCCTACGGCGACGGCAGCCTCGTAGTAATCGGCTACGTCTTTGTCGGCGACCAGCACCCCGGCGTCGTAGGCGCTGAGGCCATACTCGGCGATGAAGCGGGCGCGCTTGGCGTCGGGCAGTTCCGGCAGTTGGGCCCGCACCTCCTCCACCCACTCGCGGCTGATCTCCAGAGGCGGGAGGTCGGGCTCGGGGAAGTAGCGATAATCGTGGGCGTGCTCCTTGCCGCGCTGAGGCACTGTAATCCCTCGCGTCTCGTCCCAACCCATCGTCTGCTGGACGACGGTGTCGCCAGCCTCCAGAGTCGCGATCTGTTGCTCGATCTCATAGGCCACCGAGCGGGTCAGGGCGCGGAAGGAGTTGAGGTTCTTGATCTCGTGGCGGGGATTCAGCACGTTGGAGCCCACGGGGCGCACGCTGACGTTGGCCTCGAAGCGCATCACACCCTTCTCCATATCCCCCGAGTTGACGCCCAGGTAGACGAGGATGGAGTGCAGTTTGGTCGCGTAGGCCCGCACTTCTTCGACCGAGCGCATATCGGGCTGGCTGACGATTTCGATCAGCGGCACGCCAGCGCGGTTAAAGTCCACTAGACTGACGCCGTCCACATGGTACAATTTGCCGGCGTCCTCCTCCAGGTGGGCGCGGGTGATACCGATGCGCCTGGTGCCGTTCTCGGTCTCGATCTC
Source organism: Chloroflexota bacterium (assembly GCA_003648085.1). Lineage (GTDB taxonomy): Bacteria > Chloroflexota > Anaerolineae > B4-G1 > B4-G1 > B30-G15. Next base: position 6,850 of record QMOC01000077.1, on the reverse strand, counting down.
CAGATAGCCGTCAGCGCACAGCGGCAGGTCGTACTGTGAAATCTGGTAGCCCTTCGGCAGATCGGGGTAGAAATAGTTCTTCCTTGAAAAGACGGTGATGGAGTTTATCTCGCAGTTGAGCGCCAGTCCGGTGAGGATGGTCATCTCAACGGCGCGCCGGTTGATGACCGGCAGCACCCCCGGCATGGCAGTACAAACGGGGCAGACGTAGGTGTTGGGGGGCAGGTCGCCGGTATCCTCGACTACCGGGCAGGAGCAGAACATCTTGGAACGGGTGTGTATTTGAGCGTGGACTTCCAGGCCGATGACAGGTTCGTACTTCATTCAGGTTTTCCGTAGTTGTTCGGTCAACTCACTCTTGGGGATTCCCGTTGCACGAGAGACGGCGGTGCTGCTTTCTCATTATACCGCATTTTGCGCCCTGCGCCAAAGAACACGAGCCCTTCCGCACCCCAATTTACCAATCTACCAATCTACCAATCTACCAATCCACCAATCTACCGACCTACCGACTTCTCTCCCTCCTCTCAGATAGACACGCACCACCCTCGGCAACAGGCCCGTGGTCACCTCGTAGTTGATCGTCTCGGCCCAGCGGGCGACTTCCTCGGCCGGGATGTGTCCCTCCCCCTGCCGCCCGATCAGCACTACCTCGTCGTGCAGCCGCACGTCAAGGATGTGGCTCACGTCCACGACGAACTGATCCATACACACGCGCCCGACGATGGGGGCCCGCCGCCCGTGGATCAGGACCGCCCCCCGGTTGGAGAGGATACGGTGGTAGCCGTCGCCGTAACCGACCGGCACCAGAGCCACCCGTGTGGGCTTATCAGTGATGTAAGTCCGGCCATAACTGATGCTGGCTCCGGCGGGCAGCGTACGCACGCGGGCAACCCGACTTTTGAGCGTCAGCGCCGGACGCAGTGGGACGGCTGGCTCCACCTCATCCGAGGGGCGCAACCCGTACAGAGCGATGCCGCAGCGCACCATATCCAGCGCCATCTCCGGCAGGTCGAGCGTGGCGGCGCTGTTGGCCACGTGTTTTAGGGGAAAGGTGAATCCTGCCGCCTCCAACCGTTTCACCACGTCCATGTAGATGCCGAACTGGTGGCGGGTGAAGGTCTTGTCGGCCAGGTCGGCTACGGCGTAGTGGGTGTACAACCCTTCCAGCACCAACCCCGGTAACCGGCTCAGGAAGCGCACGAAATCGAGCACTTCGTCGGGCAGGAGGCCATAGCGGCTCATACCGGTGTCTATCTTAACGTGGATGGGCAGCGGTTTGCCTGCGGCCATCGCCGCTGCCGACAGTGCCTCGGCCTGGGGCTGGCTGTTGACCGTCGGGGTCAGGTCCCAGCGCACGATGCGCTCTGATTCGGCAGGGAGAGTGTAGCCCATAATGAGGATAGGGGCAGTGATGCCGGCCTGACGGAGTTGCACCCCCTCCAGGGTGCGGTGCACTGCCAGACGGGTGGCACCACCCTCCATCGCCGCCCGTGCCACTGGTACCGCTCCGTGGCCGTAGGCGTTGGCCTTGACGGTGACCATCAACTCCGCTTTTCCCCCAGCGTGTGCCTTCAGGCTGGCAGCGTTGAGGGCGATGGCGTCCAGATCAATCTCTGCCCAGGTCAGAACATCGTCCAGTTGCATCTCAGAACACGGACTGGCAGGATAAACGGATAAAAAGCCCCCACACCCAGGACGAGAGAACTGCTTCCTGCCTCCTGCCTCTTGACGCCTCACCCGCCCAGATAAGCCTTCTTTACCTCCGGATTGGCGGCCAGTTCTGCCGCTGTCCCTTCCAGGACGATGTTCCCCGTCTCCAGCACGTACCCACGGTGGGCCAGTTTGAGGGCCATATTCGCATTCTGTTCCACCAGCAGAATGGTCGTGCCCTGGGCGTTGATCTCCTTAAGAGTCTCGAAAATATCGCGCACCAGGACGGGGGCCAGGCCCATTGAGGGCTCGTCGAGGAGCATCAGCCGACCACGGGTCATCAGCGCCCGGCCCACGGCCAGCATCTGCTGCTCACCGCCGCTCAAAGTTTCCCCTCGCTGGTGCTTACGCTCCTCCAGCCGGGGGAAGATCTCGAACACCCGCTTGAGATCTTTCCGGACTTGGGCTTTGTCTTTGCGGGCGTAGGTTGCGAGCATAAGATTCTCCAACACCGACAGATTGCCGAAAATGCGGCGTCCCTCGGGCACCTGGGAGATGCCGAACTTGCTCACCACCTGGTGAGGCTCATACTGGAGCAGGTCTTCACCCTGGTAGATAATGCTTCCCCCTATGACTTTCCCACCCAGTTCTGCCACGTGGGGAATCTGGCGGGAGATGGTCATCAGGGTGGTGGACTTGCCAGCGCCGTTGGCCCCGATGAGGGTCACGATCTCCCCCTCGTCCACACTGAAAGAGATGCCGTGCAGGGCCTCGATATTGCCGTAGTTCACTCGCAGGTCTTTCACCTCAAGCAGCATCAGAATGCCTCCTCGCCCAGGTAAGCCTCGATCACCCTGGGATTATTCTGAATCTCCACCGGCGTGCCCTCGGCAATAGTCTCCCCAAAATCAATGACCTTAATCCGCTCGCAGATGTTCATAATGACTCGCATCTGGTGCTCGATGATCCAGATGGTCAGGCCAAAGTCCTGGCGGATCTGTTGGATGAGTTTCATCAGTTCCCCAATCTCACCCGGATTCATCCCGGCCGCCGGTTCGTCAAGCAGCAGCACGCGGGGCTCGGTCGCCAGCGCCCGTGTGATCTCTACCTGCCGCTGTGCACCATAGGGCAGATTCTTGGCCTGCTCCTGCGCATACTTCTCCAGGCCGAACACCGCCAGCAATTCCAAAGCCCGCTCTTTGATCTGTTCCTCTTCCTCTCGGTACCGTTGGTTACGCAAGATGGAGTCCACCAGGCCGTACTTAATGCGAGAAGCGTGGGCAATGCAGACGTTGTCCAGCACCGTCAACTCGTTCCATAGTCGGATGGTCTGGAACGTGCGTGCGATGCCCTTAGCCGTAATCTGATGGGGCCGCAAGCCGACCAGGTTCTCGCCGTTAAACCACACCTCCCCCTTAGTGGGTTTATATGCCCCGGTGACCAGGTTGAAAATCGTCGTCTTGCCTGCCCCGTTGGGGCCGATCAATCCGACCAGTTCGCCTTCCTCCAGGTCGAGGTTAAAATTGTGAACAGCCCGCAGCCCACCAAACCAATGGGTCAGACCCTTAATCTGAAGCAAGGGCATAACTCTCCTCCTCAGAACCGAAGATTGCCCGCAATCTGGGGAAGACATCGCTCAATTCCTTGTTGCCCAGGATACCGGTGGGACGGAAAAGCATCATCACCACGAGGAGCAAGGGGATGACCACCCACTTGAACACCCCCAGAGGCCGCAGGACCTCCAGAAGCAGGGTGAAGCCGATGGCGCTGATAATGGAGCCACTGATAGAACCCATCCCCCCCAGGTAGACCATGACCATGACCTCAGTAGACTTGAGGATAGTGAATGTTCCGGGGTTGATATAGCCGCCAGGCCAGTGGGCGAACAGCCCGCCCGCCAGCCCAGCCAATCCGCACGACAGCATGAAGGCTATAACTTTAATGCGGCGGGTGTTGACGCTCATCAGTTCGGCCGCAATCTCATCTTCACGGATGGCCTCCACCCCCTTGCCCAGAGTAGAGGATACAAATCTATGGACGATAAGGATGGTGATGATCATCCCGATAAACGTCCAGATAAGCAACCACGGCGCATTGAAAACGTCGGCCATGTTGTTCATCACCCGCTTCATACCCACGAACCCCCGGGGCCCGCCGATGAACTCCATGTTCTCGATGGCGCTTTTGACGATGTAGTTGACAGCCAGGGTGATGATGGCCAGATAGTCACCACGGGTTCTGAAGGAAGGGATGGCGATCAATAGCCCCGCCAGCGAGGCGGCGACAGCGCCGATAATCAGGGCCACAGGAAACAGCGGGATGGCCCAGGCGGCAGGGAGGACAGGGGGACCAAACACCTTGTCCTCGGCAAACAACCAGACGGTCAAGATGCTGGTCACATAGGCCCCCACGGCCATAAAGCCAGCATGCCCGCAGGAGAACTCCCCCATGTAGCCGTTGATCAGATTCAGGCTGACCGTCAGAATGATGTTGATGCCCATAAACAGAAAGACCAGTTGCCAGTACTCATTGAAAATGCGCAACCAGGAGCCGCCTATAATCACCACAAAGAGCAACAGGACAACCAGAGGTAGATATGGTTTTCTCATTGTCTTCGTCCTCTCCTCTCACGCATCACGCATCAGATCTTCTGTCTCCTGGCCACACCGAAAATACCGGTCGGCCTGATGGTCAGAATCACTAACAGAATGGTGAAAGATACCAGGTCGCGATAGGTGGAGGACAGCCACTCGAAACCGGGGACCTGGCCCAGGGCAACGACGAAAATCTCGATGAATCCCAGGAGAAAGCCGCCTACCATGGCCCCTCTGATTTCCCCAATCCCGCCCACCACGGCGGCAATGAAAGCCTTCCAACCGATGAGAATGCCCATATCGAAACTGAGGACGTGATAGGCAGAGCCGTACATAATGCCAGCCAGTGCCGCTAACGAGGACCCAATGACGAAAGTTGCGGCAATGATGGTATTCACAGGCACGCCCATCAAAGGTACGGCCACCTTATCGTAAGAGATGGCCCGCATGGCTATGCCTATCTTAGTGCGGCGTAGGAACATCTCCAGGCCGATCATCACCACCACGGACAACCCGATGACGATAAGTTTGATGTTAGTGAAACTCACACCTCCCACTGTGTAGACCTGGGTCGGGATGAGTTCGGGAAAACCACGGTCAGCAGCGCCCAGCGTGGAAAGATTCAGATATTCCAGAAAGAGACCGATCATCAGAGCGGTGATGACCAGGTACAGGCGGTTGGCACCTCGCTCCCTCAGAGGCCGATAGGCTACCCGCTCGATCGTCACGCCCACTCCTGCTGTTAGAATCATCGAGCCCAGTATGGTCAGCGCCAGGATGACCCACGACGGGAGGGCCAAAGCGGTGCCAGCTCCCAGACCCAGTAGGAAAGTAGCGATGAAGAATCCTATATAAGCACCCACCATAAAAATGTCACCATGGGCGAAGTTGATCAGCAACAACACGCCGTAGACCATAGTGTAGCCCAGAGCAATCAAGGCATAGAAACTGCCCCACTGCATAGCGTTGAGCAGGTGCTGAAGAAAAATGCCTAACGTCATATGTGCCTCCCCTAAACAGGAGCAATCCGTTGGTCCTACAAATCCATATTCTAGCACCAGTGAGAAGAGGGGCCTGAACATGGAGGCCCCTCTTCTCTCTAAAATTATCCCCTCTCTGGGCTAAGGAGAAGTAGAGAGATGCAGAGGGGGTACTTAAATGCCTTATGGGCAGGCCTGATCGTAGAAGGTGAACTTTCCGTTCTTGATCTGGACGATCACTGCACACTTGATGGGGTCACCTTCTTCGGTGAAGGTCATCCGGCCCGTGATGCCCTCATAGTCCTTAATCTGTGCCAGAGCGTCGCGGACGCACTTGCGATCCTGCGCCAGATCGCCTGTTATCGCGCCGCAGTTCTGGATGGCCTGCATCAGGATGCCTATCGCGTCCCAGGTCAAGGCGGCCACATCGCCGGGGGTCTCGCCATAAGCCGCTTCGTACCGATCAATGAACTCTTTGGTAGCGCCCGTCGCGCCCTCGGCGGCGTAGTGGGTGCTGAAGAACAGCCCCTCACAGGCGTCTCCGCACAGTTCCAGCGTCTTGGGGTCACCCCAGGAGTCCGAACCGACGATGACCTGTGGCAGTCCCAGTTCCCGGGCCTGCTTGACGATGAGCGGCACCTCGTTGTAGTACTGGGGTGTGAACAGCACCTCGGCGTCTGTGCCCTTGATCTTGGTCAACTGGGCGCTGAAGTCCGTGTCGCCGGTGGTGAAACTCTCGAAGGCGACCACCGAGCCTGACCCGTGCAGTTCCTCCCAGGCATCGCGGAAGTTCTCAGCCAACCCCTTGGGGTAATCAGAGGCTACATCGTATAGCACAGCCGCCTTGCTGAAGCCGAACTCATTGGTCACGAAGTTGGCCACCACCGGTCCCTGGAAGGGATCGAGGAAACAGGCGCGGAAGACCCAAGGGCGGTTCAGAGTGGTGTTGGGGTTAGTGGACCAGGGGCTGATCATGGGGGTCTCGTTCTCATTGGCCACCTCACCGGTGGGCACTGCCTGCTTGCTGGCCTGCGGACCGACGATGGCCAGTACCCTATCCTGCGTGATCAGTTTGGTCGCTGCCGCTGTGGCCGATTCGGCTTTGGATTCGTTGTCCTCTATGATCAATTCGATCTTGTATTTCTTGCCGCCTACATCCAGTCCCCCAGCACCGTTGATGTCTTCGACTTTCATCTCTGCTGCACGTTGGGACTGGGTACCCACGTAGGCGATGTCGCCCGTCATAGGCACATCAAGCCCAATCTTGATCGTCGCTGGCGCTTTGGGGCCACAACTGGTGAGAGAGGGGACGATCGTGATCAGGGCCAAGAGTATAAACGTGACTTTTCTAAGCATGGTTATCTCCTCCTTAGAAAACTACATTAAGGTATGGTATTTTTGTGACGAAGACGGGGGAAATCCATAATTGGATCTTTGGCGTTGCACCTCCTTTCCTGTGGGGTCGAGAATCTTGTCTGTCACCCAACGCTGTGATTATACTTGGAGACCCTCTCAAACCACCAGTTGCGCTTAGTAATTAGATTATAGCATCTAATCACCCAGGTTGCAAGTACATTTTCCACCCCCGCAAGCCGAGGGCCGCACCCGCGCTTGACAGTCGGT
>QMOC01000076.1 GCA_003648085.1 Chloroflexota bacterium | reverse complement strand
TGGTATCCCCGATCCTTGTACCAGTGGCCCAGTTGGACGTGGGCGGCGGCGGAGGCAGGTGAGGCCCGCAGGGCTTCCCTGATCTGAGCCAGGGCGTCATCGAAGCGGCCCCGGTTGCGATACAGTTGGGCCAGGGCGAGGTAGCCGCTGGGGTCGGCGGGGGCCACCTCAATCGCCTGAAGGTAGGATTGGATGGCGGCCTCCCACTCCCCCCGAGCGGCCTGAAGGTCGCCCAGCGCCAGGTAGCCGCTCCTGTCACCGGGCGCTGCAGCGATCGCCCGCCGGTAGGCATCAGCGGCTGCGTCTGGATCACCTCGGTCTTTGTGCCAATCGCCCAGATGCACAAAAGGTCTGGCTGAGGCAGGAGCCACCTGGGCGGCCTCCTGGAATTGAGTCAGGGCGTCATCGAAGCGAACCTGGGCCTGGTAGAAGTGTCCCAGGCTCAGGTATCCACTGGGATCGCCAGGAGCCACGGCAATCGCCTGACGGAACATTTCTTCAGCGGCAGAATTGTCACCGATATGTTGGTACAATCTGCCTAGACCGATGTAGTAACCTGGAGTACCAGGAGCGAGAGCAATTGCTTGCCGGTACTGCTCTTCCGCTGATTTCCACTCAGCCCGTTTCTGATACCAGTTTGCCAGCGCATTGTGAGCCGAAGCGGTCAAGATAGGTGGATAACGGGCTATAGCCCCATCATAGAGGGTCTTGGCCTCATTCCCTCGTCCCACTCTCTCGTACAATTGACCCAGGCTCACGTAGGGATCGGCCTGGTCGGGCAGGTTGCTCAGCATATCGCGGAGGATGTGGATAGCATCCTCGTTGCGGCCCAGGCTGCTATAGACATCCGCCAGCGCACGGCAGGCTCGCATGTTGCCCGGTTCCAGAAGGCGGGCACGCTCGTATTCGGCGATGGCGCGGTCGTTTTGGCCGAGCAGTTGATAGACCCTTCCCAGGGAGATACGGGCATCCGCTGAGCCAGGGTCCACCTCGGCAGCCCTCTTGTACTGGGCCAGGGCTTCGGTAAGGCGGCCCTGGGAGAGGTAGACGTTGCCTAAGGAGAGGTATCCCGCCGAGGCGAAGGGAGCCCGGTTGATGGCCTCCTCATATAGAGCAATGGCCCGGTCGGGCTGACCCCGGCTCTGATAGAATCCTCCCAAGGCGATAGCAGTGGTCGAGGAGTCAGGCTGCATCTGCAAGGCCCGCTGGTACTGAGCGAGTGCCAGGTCAAAGCGCCCCTGTTTCTGGTAGAGGCTCCCCAGGCTAAGGTAGGGCTGAGGTGATTGAGGTGAGGCGACGGCTGCCTCCCAGTAAGCGCCGATGGCCTCCCCCACCCTGGCCTCGCTGAGGTAGACATCCCCCAGGGCCAGCCAAGCGCTGACGTTGCGATTGTCCCAGAGGAGCGCACGGTGGTAGGAATCCAGGGCCTCGTCACGGAGACCCAGGCGGGCTTGCGATTGCCCCAACGTCAAATGCCAAGCCGATTCCACAGGCTCCCAATCAACGGCCTTCTGGTATTCGAGGGCCGCCTGGCCGATCCTGCCGGAGAGGGAAAGCATAGTCCCCACAGCACTGGTAGCCCGAGAGATGTTCAGGCGGTAGCCGGTCATCTCCCTGAGCCTGCGCGCGGCCTCACTAGCCCCCCAGTTTCCCTGCCACAGCATTCCCAGGGCAGAATAAGCCGCTTCGTTGGGATTAAGGCCAATGGCACGCTGGTATTGACTCATAGCAGCGTCCCGCTGCCCCAGTTGTTCGTAGAAACCACCGAGGGCCTTGTAGACACTGGAGTTCCACGGATCAACCCACAGGGCTTTGTTCAGCGCCGCTCTGGCATCGTCCCATTCCTGCATTCGTTCATAGGTGCTGGCGATGGAGAGGTAAGTCGAGGCATCCTCTGTTACAGTCGAGGCTCTCCGGTAAGCCTCTAACGCCTCCTGGTACCAACCGAGGCTGGTAAAAAGTTGCCCCATCTGGAGATTGTAGGCGTGTACCGCCTGTGGAGGGATAATGGCCGCCTGAGCCTCCTCGTACCAATGACGAGCCATGGCCTTGTCGCCCAGAGCCCGATAGGTGTTGCCCAGGGCATTCAAAGCATAGACATGGAGAGGGTGAAGGTGGATAGCCTTTTCGTAGGCTTGCGCGGCCTTGTCAAACTGCATGGCCAGGGTATACGCATTGCCTAGTTGGACGTAGGGCTCGTGATCGCGGTCATCCACCTGGACTGCCTGCTCGTAAGCGTGGATCGCCTCATCCAGGTCGCCCTGGAGGATGTGCAGCCGCCCCAGTCCGATAAAGGCCAGGAAGCGGTCATCTGCGTCACCCTCCTGGAGGGCTTGATAGCGAGATAGCGCCTGATGCCAGTCTCGGTTGGTGAGGGCTGTATTTGCTGCCACCGCTGGATCGTCCTTGTCAACCCGTTTGATCCGATAGACAGCGTACCGTTCGTTCTGGGCAACCGGCTCGAACAGCCTGGGGAGGTGGCGGAATTGGGCCGCCAGCGACGCTTCCCTGGCGATTATCACGTACTTGACGTTCCAGCGCTTGATGATGTCGCAGAGTCCCTCATCAACCACGCGGGCCGCGCTGTAAGTGAGGACGTCGTAGATGCGCTGCCAGGCCTCTTCCTCCCGCTCCGGCATAAGCCAGTTCACTGTGCCCGTGAGGTAGTACTCTACCACCTTGCCGTGAGCGGTAAAGGCCGGGACGCATGTGGCCAGTTCGCGGGGGGCGAGGACGATAGTCTCCTCGTCCATAATCTCGTCTAAGGGTATCAGGGCCGATCTGGCCCATTCGCACTGAGGTTCTGTGGAGAGGGTGCTGACCTCCCGCCACTCGTCCAGGCGCTCCCGTAGGGTGGGAATCGAGAGGAAGATAATCACAAGGAGAGCCACCTCTGGGCCCCATCTGGAGAGCCAGCGGACGCGGGACCGAAGATAATTCACTGCTGCCCAAATACCCCAACCGACGATCAGAGGGGCAGCCAGATAATAGGGCCACGCCAGGCGATAGAAGATCCAGGGGGTCATCCTGTAGCCCACCAACCTCACCACAGGGGGGACGAAGAGGAACAGCGGCAGGAAGAGAAGAATGCCGGAGAGGAGTCGGGCGGCCATAGAGCGTCGCCACAGGCGGATCAGAAAAGGGAGGCCGAGATAGGCCAGGATGACCTCCGGCTGGATCACCATATACGGGTGCAGGATGTACTGCTTCTCGTTCAATATCCAGAGACGACGTGCGGAGGTGACGAAGCCCAGGCGCCCCCAGAGGCTGGGGTCCTGGGGATCATCAATGAGAGTACGGGCCACGTTCTCACCGGAGAGACTACGGCTCTGGAGTATCGGCAGTCCAAGCCCTATTAACAGGACAAGGGCGATCAGGCTCAAGATGAGGAAAGTAGGCCGATCGCGGTTAAACAGAAGATGTATGAGTCCAAATCCGCCGAGGGAGAGGCCGATGAGAACAGGGCCTATAGGATGGACGGCCGCACTCCCCAATTCCACCAGAATCAGGCGCACCAAGTCACGCCGCCTCCGACGTTGGAAGAACTCGACGGTGAGTTGCAATGCCACAGGGAGGAAGATAAATCGGACGGCAAACTTATCCTGGGGCATGCGAGCGATCAGGTCCCAACCGGGCCGCATGTTTATAAAGGTAGCGATGTGGTATAGAAGCCAGAGGACGGTGATGAAGGCTGCCTGATCGCGGCGACCGAAAAGGGCACGGGCCAGGCCATACAGTGCGCCTACGGTGAGCAGGACTGTCGGGCCTTGCAGCAAGAGGAACATAGTCTCAGGTTCTACCTGGGAGAGATAGGCCGTGGAGTCGGCCATGAATATCCAGGTATGCCATTCCAATCGCATGGGTGGCGAGACGCCGGAGCCTAGGAAGGTATGCCCGGCGTGGAGGTGCTCGGTCACCTGATCCTCGCGGATAGCGGCCAGCCCGGCCCAGTCGTCAACCTGCAAACCCACGGTGATGCTCATAATGAAGATCGCCGCTGTGCCGAGGATCAGGCAAAGTATGAGAAATAGGCTCTGGCGACCGGGCGTGCGGTTTTCCGAAGGCTGCCACGCATCCAGGCCGGTCCTCTTGAGTCGCCAGAGGGCCGCCAGCGCCAGTCCGCCTGTAACGATCGTATAAAAGCCGACATACTCGCGCAGGCTCAGGTGGAGGCCGGATACCGCGATGGCGGCAGGAGCCAGAACAGTGGCGCTGAGGGTTATGGCATGGGCCAGCCGTTCCAACAGGTTGCCCTCCACAGGGAGGAGGATGGAAAGAAGGGCTCCCGGCAGAATATAGAAGGCTAAGCCTCCCACAACGGCCAACAGCGGCGCATAGACTGCGAGCCAGCCTCGCAGCAGCAAGAGCGGCACGGCGAAGGCCAGGACCAGCCACAGTTCAGGGGAGATTTGAAAAATCCGATATGCTATCCCTACGGGCGAGTCGGATTGTCTCAGTTTCATCAACGTGCGGCGACAGAGCCGCTTGCCCGCCCTGATCCTGGGTAGCAGTCTCATACTCTATACTCTGTACCGATGCTGTAGTGCCAGAATGCTACCAAAAGGGTCAATAGCAAGCCGAATCCGATACCACCTATGCAGGGGATAGGGGTTTCGCCGCTGGGCTCAGGGGTAGGAGAGGCTACGGTGGCTGAAGCGGTAGGTGCGACCTCGGTTGCTGTCTGGGCTCCCGGCAACCCCTGGCCTGTGCACCCACTTCTCAGATCCACATCGTTAAACAACTGTTGGTAATCGAACGAAACACTAGGCAGTGTCAGAATGAAAACCGTGTCCACATAATCAGCGGTCTGACGTAGGACATCCTCAATCGCTTTCAGGTCGCCTTTAAGTTGGAGATTGATTTCTATATTTGGGTTGAACTCTCTGATTATCAGGCTCCGTTGTTTGGTCTGAGAGACCGTTTCCTCGACCCCTAGATGCGCCAGGATATTCTGGTGCTGTAGACCGATCAGATCAACCTCGGAGGCAAGTTCCAGCAACTCCGGCTGTTCGTTCAACCTCATAATGGTTGGCCCCCACCCCACCGCCAGGTCTCTGGATCTGGCTAACTGAGCAAACCTTTTCACAGAGTTTTCAATCTGGGCCAACTCTTCATCAGGGGTTATGTGCGGTTCCGAGTTGTAGGCTACCATGTCAACGTAGGGCGCGATGTCATCAATCTTATCCTCCAGGTCCTCATAGGAACTGAAGATGATGCACTTTCTCACAGGAACATTTTGCAGTTCTATGAGCCTCGATTTCACCTGCTCATATCTTTCCTCGGAGAAGAGAACCTCACCAGTGCCCCGCTTTGCAGTCCTGGCGGCCCGAATCCAGAGAAGGTCGCCGGGATTGAGTATCTCCTGGTATTTCTCGTAATCGGCTACACGGATCACAATGTGGAGGCATCTGCCGGTACCTGTGGTCACAATGGTGGCTTCTCTCGCTGCCCCAATAGAAGCCGCGAGGACTACAATCAGCACACTGAGCAGCATACCGAAACCCACCACCGGCCAGACATTTCGTCGGAAAATGCGCATTTGCGTGCCTCCTTCTCGGATAGGATTCCTAGGGATAACTGCCCAGGTTGGTTTCCGATACAAAGCACGACAGAAGCCCCGATTGATCGAGGGTTTCCCGGCTGAAGCCGGGCCTCCCACCTTGCTTCGCACCAGGAACCAGATGGGTACAAAGGTTATTGCTTGTAGACGAGCGGAAGATACAAGCAGTGCGGTTGGTATGGGTACTCGTCGGCGCCGATATCATAGCCTGTGCCAACAGGGCGCACCTCGCCGTCAATGTCCACGGTGATACCCACGTTCGCGCCTGTGTCAATCGCCGCGCTGTTAAATCCGATGTGATAGTCCCCGGCGTCAGGGTCCACGAATGCCGGATCGCCCTCGTAATTGCGCGTGCTGACGATGGTGCCTGGGCCTTCAAAAGGGTTATTGTTGGCCCAGGCCCCGCTCCCCCACAGTGTGACGGTCAGTGTAGCAGTGTTGCCCGTGGTGACGTAGATACCGATCGTGTGGCTCACCAGAATGTTGTTGGTTAAGGTTACGACACTGGTATTGCCAGAGGCGTCCTCATCCACGTAGACCCCGGTGCTCTGTCCTCCGCTATTGCGGGCGATGGTAGTATGCAGCAGACGGGAGGAGGAACCTGCGACGTACAGCCCGCTTCCAGCCACATCAGCCTGATTGTCAGCGATAATGTTGTTAACCAGTTCAGCATTGCTACCCTCGCGCAGGTACAGCCCGCCGCCACTTTGATTGACGGTGTTGTACTCGATGACGTTTTCGCTGAGCGTGGCGGCGCTTGCCCTGAGGAACAGCCCGCCGCCGGCATCGGCCACGTTGTGGGTGACAGTGTTGCCATTGAGTGTGGCATTTCCACTGCTGCCCAGGAAGATCCCTCCTCCCCGCTCCTTGGCGGTGTTTCCGTTGACGACGTTCTTGGTAAGCGTGACGACGCTCTCGACTATTTGTATCCCACCGCCGAAGGCGGCGGTGTTAGAAGTGACGGTATTCTCGCCCAGTGTGGCCTCGCTTGTGGTCAGGAACAGCCCGCCACCACCGACGCTGGCGGTGTTGGAGGCGACGGTGTTCCCGCTCAGTGTAGCATCACAGCCCTCCATGAACAGCCCGCCGCCGAGTTGAGCCACGTTGTTAAATAGAAGGGTGTTCCCGCTGAGTGTGGCGGTGCTGCTTTGCAGGAGCAGCCCACCACCAAAGGCGGAGGTGTTGGAGATGACAGTATTTCCGCTCAATGCAGCGTCGCTCGTGACCAGGAACAGTCCACCGCCGCCGATGCTGGCACTGTTGGAGACGACGGTATTCCCGCCCAGTGTGGCGTTGCTGCCTCTCAGAAACATTCCTCCGCCGAGTTCAGCGGTGTTGCCGGATAACCAACTGTCATGGACAGTGATCGTGGCACTGATTACGTACACACCACCGCCGGCGTCCTTCCCATCTCCGCCGCCGCCCAGTCCGGTCGCGTTGCCGCCGATGATGTGCAGCCCCTCGATGGTGGAGCCGATGTCCCCGGCAATGTAGATCACCCGTCCCTGTCCCTGAGCGTCCAGAATGGTCGGGTTCGCGACCGGGTCAGGCAGGTTGGCAAAGGTAGCATCATAGCCGCCTCGCAGGGTGATGGTTTTGGTCAGGGCTACTACATAGCCCACCCTTGGGGTGTCGCTATCGGTGTACACCCCGGCCGCCACTTTTATGACGCCACCTTCAGCCGTCATGTCCACCGCCCGTTGTATAGTGCGGCAAGCACTGTCGGGACTGCTGCAATCATTGGTATCACTCCCATTGGGGGCAACAAAGAGGGGCTGAAGCGGCTCGTTGAGGGTGAGGAGTTGATTGGCCTGGACATCAGTCAATACCTGGGTGATCCCGCTGGGCCACTCGATGCGCACCTCGTCCGCCATTGCGTTTGCTCCCAGACCTATGTGCAGCGGGCCATTATAGTGAGCGAAGTGAGAAGATTCGTCATGCAATTCGCGGAACTGGGTCTGCCCGCCGGCTGTCACCCAGACTTTGGTCCCCAGACCGTCGCGGTTGCTGTAACTTCCGATCAATCGCAACTTGAGCCAGTGGTTGTCGTTGCCCTGGTTGTGAAAAAGTTGGTGACTGCCTGGCGGAATCGGCCACACTATGGAGCGATGGTTGATGTAAAGGTCGAGAAAGCCATCGTTGTCATAATCAGCCCACATCGCCGACCAACCCCGACCACCGCTGCTTCCTGTGACCCCCTCAAGAGCGGCCACGTCGGTGAAGGTGCCGTCGCCGTTGTTCCGGTAGAGCCGGTCGGGCTCATTGCCGCTCACCCCGCCCGCCACTACGAGGAACAGGTCCAGGTCGCCGTCATTATCGTAATCCCCCCAGGCCGCTCCCCGGCTGTCTAATTCGCAAGTGAGACCGGCGGTGGCTGTCACATCCACAAAAGTGCCATCACCTTCGTTCCGAAAGAGATGATCGGGGAGTGATGAACCCGGGGGGTATTCAAATTTGACAGCGGTCACATTGCTGATCGGGTGGCTGGTTGTGATCAGGCCGCTAAAATAGGGGTTGATGGACAGATCAGGAGCAGTCCAGCGGATGCGCCATACTCCCGGTGCCGGTTGCCAGACAAAGAAGCCTTCGTCTTGCGAAGGCTCATACGGCGGTGGCCCACTCACCTCATCACTTAAGGTAAATGGGTTTTCAGTCGGGTGGTGTCCGTCTGGCCCGAGAAAAATAATCTCCGGATCCTGAATCGGGACATTCTTGTACTCTTGCAGGTGGAAAGTCACACTGATCCCAGCGGGGGTTGTGAAGTTCAGACCGTCCTCGTCCGAGGGGCGGATGCCAGTGACGAACGTGATGACGTGAGATGACCAGGTGTAGTAATCCTTCACTCCTGTTCTAACGCCGCTGCTGACGTACAAGTCGAGGTCGCCGTCATTATCGTAGTCCCCCCACGTAGGGGCTGCGCCAAGGTCGGCTTCGACGCCGGCGGCAGAGGTGACATCAACAAAGACAAAGCCATCGTTGCGGTAAAGTTTATTTTCGTCGCCGGTTAC
>QMOC01000075.1 GCA_003648085.1 Chloroflexota bacterium | reverse complement strand
TGACGCGGCCGGGGACATCACCCGTCTGTTCGACAAAAGCGTGGGGCGCGAAGTGCTGCCATCAGGCCAGCGGGCCAACGTCTTTCAGGCCTTCGAGGACCGCCCGCTGGGCGGGGATGCCTGGGACATTGACATCTTCTACGACGATAAACAATGGACTGCCGAGCCTGCCTATAGCCTGTCGGTCGTCGAACGCGGGCCGCTGCGGGCTGGCTTGGAGATCCGTCGTCGTCTCTTGAACAGCGAGATCGTGCAGCGGGTCTATCTGTACCGGGGCTGTCGTCGCCTTGATTTCGACACTCGGGTAAATTGGCGGGAGCGGCACGTGCTGCTCAAGGTCGCCTTCCCGGTGGACGTGTTGAGTCCGCTGGCGACGTACGACATCCAGTGGGGGAACGTGCAGCGCCCCACCCACCGCAACACCTCCTGGGACTGGGCGCGCTTCGAGGTGGTGGCGCACAAGTGGGTTGATTTGAGCGAGGGGGATTACGGCGTCAGCCTGCTCAACGACTGCAAGTACGGCCACGATGTGCGAGGCAATGTCATCAGACTGACCCTGCTGAGAGGCCCCACCTATCCCGACCCGGACGCCGATCAGGGCGAGCATCGCTTCATCTACAGCCTCTTACCTCACCCTGGTGACTGGCGGGCGGGCTCAGTGCCGGCTGCCTATGCGCTGAACGACCCGCTGATCGTGCGGCGGGTGAACGGTGGCGGCGTCGGTGGCAGCACGTCCCGATCGTTGGTATCCGTTGACGCGCCGAACGTCATCATCGAAACGGTGAAACAGGCCGAGGATGGCCAGGGGCTGATCGTGCGCCTGTACGAGAACGAGCGCTGTCGGGGGCCGGCGACGCTGCGGACGGGCTTCCCTCTGGCCAAGGCCTATCGCTGCACTTTGTTGGAAGAGGACGAGGCACCGCTGCCTGTCGTCCAGAATGAGGTGCGTGTTAGAGTGACACCTTACCAGATCATGACCTTGCGGCTAATACCCGCCGGTGGAAGGTGAGGTGAGAAATAAACTGAGACGCTACGAGGGAAATCCCATCTTCATGGCGCAGGATTTCCCGCGCCCGGGCTCAACACGAGGTAAACGCGAGCGGAGCGTATCATTGGCATCCACGACCTGAAATGGCAGAAGCCGCAGAGTGCTGCGTCTGGCTTTGGAACGGCTGATAAACCGCAAGGTATAGGGGTCGTAGTGGCGACTTCAGTTGCTCTGACCTCGCTTTGAACGACTGAAGTCGTTACTACGAGCAAAATCGCCAGAGTCCTGTTTGGAACATCTGGAAGGGCTCCACGGGCGCACATATGAGGAGGAGCAATGACATGTCGGAGCGAACAGTAAGAGTGGGTTTGATCGGCTGTGGTAACATCGGCGCAGGCGGACACCTTCCTGCCTACGCCCACATCCCGGAGGCGGAACTGGTGGCCGTGTGCGATGGTGTGGAGGAACTGGCCCACGCGGCCGCAGAGCGTTCAGGAGCGACGGCCTATACCGACTACCGGCGGCTCCTGGAGCGGGAGGACATCGAGATGGTGGATCTCTGCATTCCCACCTATCTCCACGCGCAGTTGGCCGTCGAGGCTATGCAGACAGGGAAGCACGTCCTCTGCGAAAAGCCGATGGCTCACACGCTCTCGGCCGCCGATGCTATGATCGAGGCAGCGCGGAAAACCGGCGTCAAACTGATGATCGGGCAGGTGCGGCGCTTCGACCATCGCTACACGAGCATCAGGGAGCAACTCGACGCGGGCAGGGTGGGGCGGCCGGTCTTCGTCCGGCGGGCGGAGCGGCAGTTCCTGCCCTTTCCGCCGCAGGCCTGGCAATGGGATCCCAAGCGGGGCGGTGGGGTGATCCTGGACATAGGTGTGCACGCCGCCGACCTCTTCCGCTGGTTCCTCGGCCAGGAAGCGGTCGAGGTCTACGCCGTGGCCAGGTCGGTGCGCGAGGCGGCCAGGGCGGCTGGCTCCT
Organism: Chloroflexota bacterium; assembly: GCA_003648085.1. Lineage (GTDB taxonomy): Bacteria > Chloroflexota > Anaerolineae > B4-G1 > B4-G1 > B30-G15. The sequence goes on along the minus strand of QMOC01000075.1, from coordinate 6,594 downwards.
TCGATCACGCCTTCATCACCTGCAAGTTCGACGGGGGTGGGGTCGGGTTTGCCGAGACCAGTTGGGCCTATCCGCAGGGCTTTGGCGGCGCGCTTTACGCCCAGTTGGACGTGGTGGGCACGGAGGGCAAGATCCAGTACGCCGACAAGGATACCAACCCGATGTTGACCTACACCACCGAGAGGGGGCACGAACTGCCCCGCTACTTCCGCTTTATGTCCACCACGGAGTACGCCTTTGAGGAGGAGATCCGCCACTTCGTGCGCTGCATCCTGGATGACCGGGAGCCGGCCATCAGCCCGCAGGACGCTCGCGCCGCGCTGGAGATGGCGCTGGCGGCGCAGCGCTCGGCCGAGACGGGAGAGCCGGTGCACTTGCCGTTACAGAAGGGGGTCAAGTGATGGAGAGAATCAACCTTGGCATTATTAGTTACGCCCATCCACACGCACCAAAATACGCTGCCGCCATCGCCGCCTGCCCTTGGGCCGACCTGGTAGGCATTGCCGGCCTGGGGGTCAACGCCGACCTCGCGGCGGAGGAAGCCAAACGGTACGGCGTCCCCTACCACACCGACTACCGGCAATTGCTGGCGCGGGACGACCTGACGGGGGTGTACGTGGGCACCGAGCCCACCCGCCACCTGGAGGTGGTCGCTGAGGCCGCAGCCCACGGCAAACATGTCCTCTGCGACAAGCCCATCGCCCTGACACTGGAGGAGGCCGACGAGATCATCCGCCTGGCGCGGGAGGCGGGCGTCAAACTGATGGTGCCCTTCAACCCCAGGTTCCAGTTACCGCTGATGAAGGTGAAAGAGGCGCTGGAGAGCGGTGAGGCCGGGGAACTGATCTCCGTCTTTGCCATCAAGTACGGCAAACTGCCGACCAAGATCCCCGGCCCGACCGACTACGGCTGGCTGATAGACCCCGAACAGGCCGGAGGCGGCGGCTTCCTCGACATCGGCATCCATGCTGTGGACGCGCTGCGCTGGCTGGCCGGCAGTGAGGCTGTCAGGATCTATGCGCACGTCGGTAACGTGCTCTATGAGGGCCTACCGGTTGACGACATCGGGATGATGACCGTCGAGTTCGAGAATGGCGTGGTGGGGGCACTGAGCGCCGGCTGGGCCAACCCCGACTCCTACCCCACCTGGCTCGATGTGCGTTTCGAGATTTTGACAACGAAAGAAGCATTTCTCATTGATAGCCCCTACCACGACTACTGGTGCTACGGGCCGGACCGCGCTGAGAGACAGTACTGGTGGCGGCGAGATGTGGATGGCCTGGTGAACGAGTTTGCCAGGGCCGTACTGGATAACCGGGAACCGGCGATCAGCGGCGAGGACGCCCGCGCGGCGCTGGCCATTGCGCTGGCGGCTTACAAGTCCTCGGTTAGTGGTAAAGTCATCGCGCTAGAACACGGGTGAGCAGGATTCAACAGATTCGCAGGTTGATCCGAGATATCCTCTCAATACTTGGGGGATGTAGGGCAAATTGCCAATTTGCCCTACGCACTGCCCCAGAATGTAGATAAGATACGATCCGAGAATCTTGCCAATTCGCGTCCTTGACCATCGGAGAGCACAATGCAACTTGTCTCCCATCCATCGAACTTCACCATGTCTAAATCCATCGCACAACGCATCCTTGACCATCTAACCTTTCTGTACGGCGCGGAGCAGGCACCAGCCTTGATGGAGCGGCTCCGCGCTATCCTGGCGCGGTTCCGGCGGCGAAACCCCCGGTTGGCAAAAGAGCACCCGCCTCCTCAGGAGCGGCTGACCGAGCGCGACGCCATCCTCATCACCTACGGCGACCAGGTGACCGAGCCGGGCAAGCCACCGCTCCAGACCCTGGCCGAGGTGCTGGAGCACGACGTCAAAGGCGTCGTCACCACCGTCCACGTCCTGCCTTTCTTCCCCTACTCCTCCGACGACGGCTTCTCCGTCGTGGACTACACCGTCGTCAACCCCGACTTTGGCACCTGGGCGGACGTCGAGCGGCTGGGCCGCAACTTCCGCCTTATGTTCGACGCCGTCATCAATCACATCTCGGCGCAAAGCCGCTGGTTCCAGGAGTTCCTCAGGGGTAACCCTGAGTTCGCCGACTACTTCATCGTCGTCGAAGAGGGAACCGACCTCTCGCAGGTCGTGCGCCCCAGGGCGCTGCCACTCCTGACCCGCGTGCAGACGGCGCAGGGTGAGAAACTCGTCTGGACTACCTTCAGTGCGGACCAGATTGACCTCAACTACGCCAATCCCGACGTGCTGCTGAAGATCATCGAGATTCTCCTGTTGTACGTCGAGAAAGGGGCCGAGATCATCCGCCTGGACGCCATCGCCTACCTGTGGAAGAAGATCGGCACGACCTGCATCCACCTGGAGGAGACGCATCGGGTGGTGAAACTCTTCCGTGCTATCCTGGATGCCGTCGCGCCCCACGTGATCATCATCACCGAGACGAACGTGCCGCACGAGGAGAACGTCTCCTACTTCGGCGACGGCACAGACGAGGCCCAGATGGTCTACCAGTTCTCCCTGCCCCCTCTGGTGCTCCACGCCTTCCACTCCGGCACAGCCGCCTATCTCTCCGAGTGGGCCGCCACCCTCTCCACCCCCTCCGATAGCACCACCTTCTTCAATTTCCTGGCCTCTCACGACGGGATCGGGGTGCGGCCGGCCGAGGGCATCCTCAGCCCGGCGGAGGTGCAAGCCCTGGTCGAGCGCACGCTGGCCCACGGCGGCTACGTCTCCTACAAGGCCAACCCCGACGGCAGCCAGACTGTCTACGAACTGAACATCTCCTACTTCGACGCCCTCTCTGACCCAAACGGGCCTGAGCCACTCGATTGGCAGGTGCGCCGCTTTCTGGCCTCGCAGGCGATTATGCTCAGCCTGGCGGGGGTGCCGGGCATCTACGTGCACAGTCTGTTCGGCTCACGGAGTTGGCGCGAGGGGGTGGCTCGGACTGGTCACAATCGCACCATCAACCGGGAGAAGTTCCGGCGCGAGGAACTGGAGCGGGAGTTGGCGGACCCCTCATCGCTGCGCCACAGGGTGTTCTACCCCTACCTGCACCTCATCCGCACCCGCGCTGCGCACCCGGCCTTTCACCCCAACGGTGCGCAGGAGGTGCTCTTTGGAAATGAGGCGCTGTTCGTGCTGGTGCGCACCTCCCCCGACGGCGACGAAAAGGTGCTCTGCATCCACAACGTCTCGGACACCACGCAGCCTTTCCGGGCCGACTTGAAGGCGCTGTCCATGCGGCACGCCGGTGCGCTGCGGGACGTGATCTCGGGGACGATCTACTCGGTGGATGAGAGGGATAGTCTGACACTCACCGTCGGCCCGTACCAGGTGCTGTGGCTGAAGGCGAAGGGGTAGAAATAGCGATCTCCCTCGATTTTGTTCTTGACAAGCGCTTTTTTTTATGATATAATCTACACGTGTAGACGACTCGTGTAGAGTCCTTTTCAATTCCCTCCCACTGTCAAGGAGCGCCAATGGCTGTCACCCGCGATGATGTGGCTCGCCTGGCTGGTGTTTCCCCGGCCACCGTCTCCTACGTGATCAACAACGGGCCGCGCCCGGTCTCCGAAGAGACGCGCGCCAAGGTGTTGTGGGCCATTGAACAACTGGGCTACCAGCCCAACGTCATGGCCCAGAACCTGCGACGACAGCGCACCAACACGATAGGCCTCGTCTTCACCACTATCGAACGTCACCTCACCCACCCCTACTTCGTTGACCTGCTCACCAGTGTCGGCGAGGAGTGCGCCAGGCACGGCTTCGACCTGTTGCTCTCTACCTGCACCGACAGGGCGTTGGAGCAGAGCATCTATGAGCGCCTGGTCGGGGGACGGCGCGTGGCCGGGGTTATCCTCACCGGCGTCCGGCACAACGATGCCCGCATTGCCTATCTGAGTGCGGAAGGATTTCCCTTTGTGGTTCTGGGCCGGCCTGAACCCGATGAGGACTTCCCCTACATTGACGTGGACGGCGCCCAGGGTACGGACGAGGCTGTGCAGCATCTTATTGACCTGGGATGGCGGCGCATCGCTTTCATCGGCCTATCCGCCGAATTGATCTGCGCCGACGACCGTCTGGCCGGCTATCGGAGGGCACTGGAGCGAAATGGGCTGCCCTATGACCCGAGGCTGGTGGCGAACATGCACACCACGGAGGAGGCCGGGCATCAGGCTATGGCCGGCTTCCTGGCCCTCGACGAACCGCCTGATGCCGTGCTCGCCTGCAGCGACGAACTGGCCCTGGGGGCCATGAACGCCGCTCAGGAACAGGGACTGGTCGTCGGTCGGGACGTCGGTGTGATTGGCTTTGATGACATCCCCTCGGCCGCTTACTGCCGGCCGCCTCTGACCACCATCCGTCAGCCTATGTACGAGATCGGCACCCGGTTGTGCCGCATGCTCATTCAGATTATCGAAGGAGAGGAGCCCGAGGAGAGGCAGGTTGTCCTGCCGCCTACTCTCGTCGTTCGCGAGTCTTGTGGTGCTCGCCGCTGCTCATCCTGATGAGAGACTCGCTTGGAACAACCGAAGTCGTCACTGCTGCAAGTTCTGGTCGCCTTTATAGGAGGTAATTATGGAGAGAACGCTGTCCGTGCGACACAAGTTGTCGGCCTCACAAAGATTGAAATGGCTCATCCGTGGCGGGGGGATTGAGAAAAGGCGAGCCTTGTGGGCCTACGCTTTTCTCTCGCTGAGCCTGCTGGGGTTGCTCGTCTTCTGGGTACTGCCAATCATTGCCGCCTTCGGGTTGGGTTTCCTGAAATGGACGCTACTCTCATCCCCGGAGTGGGCCGGCCTGAGCAACTTCCAGCGTTTGCTGGATGACAAGTACTTCTGGAACGCCCTTAAGAACACTTTCTATTACGTGGCCGGGGTGATGCCTGGCATCATCATCTCCCTTTTCCTGGCTGTGTTGCTTAATCAGAAACTGAGGTTCACCACCCTCTATCGAACCCTCTATTACCTACCCACCATCACCATGTGGACGGCCATTGCCCTGGTCTGGAAATGGCTCTACAGCCCTCAGTATGGTCTGGTCAACTGGACATTGGGCCTGATCGGAATCAAGGGCCCCGCTTGGCTTAGCGACCCTAACTGGGCTATGCCGGCCCAGATCTTCACCAGTTGGTGGAAGGGGGCGGGATACAATATGCTTATCTTGCTGGCTGGTCTGCAGGGCATCCCTCGCATCTACTACGAGGCCGCCGCTATAGATGGGGCCAACTGGTGGCAACAGTTTCGCCACGTCACCCTCCCCCTACTTACCCCAACTATCTACTTCGTGGTAGTCATGACCTTCATCGGGTCGTTTGGCGTGTTTGCCCAGATTTACATTATGACCGAGGGGGGACCGGGGCAGGCGACAACTACCATCATATACTACCTCTATAACACTGCCTTCAAGTATTTCGATATCGGCTACGCCGACGTGCTGGCCATCGCGTTCTTCATCGTTGTCTTCACTTTTACCATAATCCAGACGCAACTGCAGAAGCGGTGGGTGCATTATACGTAGGCCGGTACATAAGGAGAGTGTCATGCCGACGAAAGCGAGAGGTCCGAATCAACGAGTATCGCAGGCTATGGGCCGCATTATTAGCCACATCATCCTGCTGGGCGGAGCCATCACGATGGTAGTGCCCTTCGTGTGGATGCTGTCCAGTTCCCTGAAGACAAATCTTGAAGTGTTCCGTATCCCGCCCACGTTCATCCCGGACGTAGCCCAATGGCAAAACTACATAGAGATATTCAAGGTAGTCCCTTATGGTCGCTGGTTCCTTAACAGCCTCTTCATCACCGTTGTCCAGACGGTTTTGTACATGTTCATCGCTTCACTGGCCGGCTTCACCTTCGCCCGTTTGCGTTTCCCCGGCCGCGATGTCATCTTCACCCTATATCTGGCTACTTTGATGGTGCCGGGTGAGGTCACTCTCATTCCCAAATTCATCCTGATGAGGAAACTGGAATTAATAGACACCCTCACTGCGGTGATCCTGCCCGGAATTTTCAATGCCTATGGTGTCTTCCTGCTGCGACAGTTCTTCATGACCTTGCCGGAGAGTCTGGAGGAGGCTGCCATTCTTGATGGAGCCTCCTATTTCAGAATCTACTGGAACATTATCCTGCCGCTGGCTGGGCCGGCCCTGGCCACTCTGGCCATCTTCTCCTTCAGGGGTGCCTGGAATGATTTCACCTGGCCCCTCATTGTCATCAACTCCGAGCATCTGAAGCCTCTCAGTGTGGGGCTCGCCAGTTTCCACGGCCTCTACGAGACCAATTGGCCCTACCTGATGGCTGCCTCAACAGTGGCTTTGATCCCCATCATCATCGTCTTCGTCGCCGCCCAGAAGTATTTTGTGCGGGGTATCGCTTTGACCGGACTGAAGGAGGGCTAAGCGCGGCAGTGATGGGAGGAAAGGAGGTGGTACATAAGCATATGGAAGTAGAATATAAAGCCCACTCGTATTCGGTTACCAATTAACTACTCTAGGAGGAGTCAGATGAAGAAGTTAATAACGGTAGGGTTGCTTGTGACGTCTGTAGCCATGCTGATGGCAGCATGTGCTCCGC
>QMOC01000074.1 GCA_003648085.1 Chloroflexota bacterium | reverse complement strand
GTTGTTGGAGGTAAGGACATGACGACCCAAACTCTGGTGTTGGATGATATTAAGGAGCGGTCCTTGGAAGAGGTGTTGTGGGACGTGGCTAGGCGCTATACACGCCTCGTTGTACGTATGCCCGACGGCGAGGAAGTCACCATTGAGCCGAGGCCGCGCCTAAAACCACTTCCTGTATTAGAAGGCTACGTGCCCAGAGGTTGGAAGGATGCCGTCTATGCCGAGAGTTAAGGGAGGCAATGTGTCCCAGAGCGTGCTATTGGACGCGGGCGTCTTTATCGGGGCTCTGCTCAAGGGGGATCCTCGCCATCAGGAGGCGCGGCTGTTAGTCGAGCGCGCACGTCGTGGTGAGTTGTTTGCCTGCACTACGGCTGGCATTCTGAGTGAGGTATATGGAGCGCTGAGGTGATCCTGCTTGCGGTCGAATTGGCAGCCAGTCACGGCCTCACCGCAAGACGGGTGCACGATGCCCGCCACGCAGCAGCGGCGTTGGTTGCAGGGGTGCGCAAAGTCTACACCTACGACGTTGGTGACTGGCAGATGTTTGATGCAGATGGTTTGAGGGTCGTTGGGCCTGAGTCAATCCTTGCCCATAGCAAGGGTATCGGCGGGCGTTAATCTCAACTTGGTGAGTAGTGTGAGTGTCGGGGCCGTGTATCTCCGTGCCCCGGCTGTTCGTTGTTGAGGGGGTATGAACGTCGTAATGGTCGGCCCCTTCGGGCTGCGGCCCCGAGGCACGATGAGTGTACGCGCGCTGCCGATGGCGAAAGCGCTGGCAGTGCGCGGTCACGCCGTGACCATGCTTCTCCCCCCGTGGCAGAACCCGGAGGACGCCGGCCGGTGTTGGGAGAAGGAGGGAATCCACATCGAGAACATTTCTCTGCCGCCGCGTCTTCCACTGCTATTTCACGCCCTCATCGCCCTTCGGCTGACCCGCCGGGCGCTGGCCCTGCACCCCGATGTGGTGCACTTCTTTAAACCTAAAGCCTACAGCGGCCTGACCCACTGGTTGCTGGCCCGCCTCCCCCGCACGCGCAGACCGCGCCTGGTAGTGGACACCGATGACTGGGAGGGTCCCGGCGGCTGGAATGAGATCGGCGGCTACACTCCAGCCCAGCGGCGCTTCTTCGCCTGGCAAGAGCGCTGGGGCCTCACTCACGCCAACGCGGTCACCGTCGCCAGCCGCACATTGGAGAGCCTGGTTTGGGCAATGGGCGTACCGCCCCAGCAAGTGTTCTACGTCCCCAACGGCGTGGCAAGGAGGCAGGAGGCAGGAGGCAGGAGGCAGGAGGCAGGAAGCAGGAAGCAAGAAACGAGAGATGTCCCGTCTTGCACCTCGCATCCTGCATCCTGCATCTTGTTATACACGAGATTCTTCGAGTTCCCCGTCCGTCGCGTCATTGAAGTGCTGCACCGTGTGCGTGAAACGGCGCCGGAGGTACGACTGCTTGTGGTAGGGAAAGGATTGTTTGGCGAGGAAGAACAACTGCTGGGGTTGGCCCAAGAAACCGGCCTAGCCGATGCGGTCGAATACGTCGGTTGGGTCGAGTCCGAGGCACTCTCAGCCTACTTCACCCAGGCTGACCTCGCCATCTACCCCTTCGACGACACGCTGGTCAACCGGACCAAGTGCGCGGTGAAATTGCTGGATCTTTTGGCAGCCGGTGTACCGGTCGTGGCCGAGGCGGTGGGGCAGAACCGGGAGTACATCCGCCACGGCGAAACCGGCTGGCTGGTGGCCCCCGGCGACGTAGAGGGGTTTGCCGAGGCGGTGGTGCGGCTGCTGGAGAACCGGGAGTTGCGAGAGCGGTTGGGCCAGGCGGCCGCCAACGACGTGAGGCAGCGGTTCGCGTGGGAGCGGTTGGTGGAGACGGTCGAACGGGCCTATGGAGTTGAAGAGTGAAACAGTTCCTTCGGCATTGGCTTCCTCCGTTAGTCTGGATGGCGCTGATTTTCATGGTGTCCGCCCGATCAGACCTGCCACATATCGGAGAGCGCTGGCTTGACATACTGCTCAAGAAGATCGGTCACGCGGTGGCCTACGGGGTGCTAGCCTGGCTCTACCGGCGGGCGCTACACCGCCACTTTTCCACCGGCAGCACTCTCCGTACAATCAGTATTGGTTTGAGCGTGGCCTATGCCCTGAGCGACGAATACCACCAGACTTTCGTGCCGGGGCGTAACGGCACACTGGTGGATGTGGCAGTGGATGGGGCAGGAGCATGTGGGGCTATGCTGCTGGACTGGTGGCAGGAGCGGCGGCGGGCGCTCCCTCGGCAGGGATCCGCCGCTCAATGATGATCTCACCGAACAGCCGTTCCTGTCGCACCCGTACTCGATCTTGCTTGATCAGTTCCAACAGCGCCAACAGGGTCACGATGACCTCGACGGAGGTGGCGGTATCTGAGAGGATCTCGCGGAAACAAACCCGACGCTGCCAAGTCAGTCGCTCCTCAATGCAGGCAATCTGTTCGGCGACGGTCACTACAATAGGCGCGACAACTTCTCCGATCGGCGGGGCAGATTTTGCATCTAGTGCCTCCTGCACGGCGGCCAATAGGTCGTCGAGTGTCACCTCGCCCAGGTCAACTTGTGGCTCAAGAGGGGGGAGAGGGACGATGCGCACGTAACCGTGTAACCCTTGCATCTCCCGCTCGTGCAGCAGTGCTGCGACTTGCTTGAAGCGTCTGTAAACCTGCAACTGGTGCACCAGTTCGTCACCTACGTCTTCGGTCTCGGGAGTCGGCGAAGGAGGGCGCGGTAGTAGGACTTGAGACTTTATAAGCAGGAGTTTCGCTGCCACAACGAGGAAATCCGCCAGTTCTTTTATCTGCCCTCGTTCCAGTTCCGCCAGGTAAGCCAGGTACTGGTCAGTTACCTTGGCCAGTGCGACCGTGGTGATGTCGAGTTCCTCCCGCTCAATGAGATGGAGGAGCAAGTCCAACGGGCCCTCGAAGACAGACAATTGAATCTGACAGGGTAGAGACATAGCCGTGGCAGCGGATTATAGCATGGAAGGGGAACAGTGGAAAATTGGCTAAAATGAATGGGAGGAGAGGCCAAACGCCCCGCTTCAGCGGGGATTTTTCGGCTGAAGCCGGACGTCCAACCGATTTTAGCGGCACCCCAATGATTGGGATCGGTCATCTCGCCGGTCTCCGCCACGCATCCAGCAGCAGCGCCACTTCCCGGTACAAGCACGGGTCGGTACTCAACCAGGCTACCATCTCCTCCCATCCTGGCCGTTGTCCATCCCACTTCCACCTCGTGGCCTGCTTAGCCACCAAGGTTAGAAAGCGCCCCCGCCAGGGCTCATCTAGGGAGAACAAAGCCTCGACGAGTGATTCGACACTTTCCTTGCTTATAATCTGCGCTCTTTCAACGGCGGGTATGGCGATGCTCATTGTGCCACCTCCACACAGCGGTAGGAACCAGTGCGAGCATCAGGCACGATCAGCGGTTCTCCGGATGTCCACACCACGACGGCAACAGAATCTCCAATATTGTTCACTTCACTCTTTCCTTCAAACCCGCCCTGCATCGCCCTCCTGGCCTCCGGACCCAATCGGCCTGGGGACACCCGGCGGCCAATTCCTCAGAGGTAGAGGGAGCATCCGCCCGCATAGACTTAATACCAGGCACGCACAACCCCTCCCTCTTGCTCCAACATTCGTCAATGAACAGCCGGGGCGTATAACCTCAATCCCCGACCCTCTTCGAGCAAGAGGCAGAGGTCGTTGCCTGGCCGTGACACATCCTAACTCGCTTGAGCGGAGGATGTGACCATACAGAGCAATATTACAACAGCCAGGTGATGACCGGAGAGTCTGGCTAAAATTCGTGGGAAGAAAAGGCCGGAGGCGGGGCTTTTCCGGCTGAAGCCGGACGTCCCACTGATTTTAGCCACACCCATGACCGGCCGTATTGTGAGGCCTAGAGACAGGCTACCATGCTGAATGCCGGCCGGCAGAGCGCTCCGGCGAAGTCCTCCAGCGTGTCAGCCTTAACCGCCATCACGGCCTGTTGCTCCATTTCCGTGAGGCTGAGGGAAGCCAGTACCTCGCGGCGATGGCCGTTAAGCAACTGCTCACGGAAGGCGGAATCGGTGAGCGCCATCCAGACCAACTCATCAATCCCACGTGTGGGCATAGTTTACCCCCCACCACTACCGGCACCAGCACTTGGATCTGCCAACAGGCCGTGCAGCCCGTCCCACATCTCCACCGTACCGCCCCTGGGTTCCGCCATCCGCGCACCCAGACCAGGGGCCACGGGGCCGAGGGCCAATACCAATAACAGCACCAGGGTCATCAGCACTAGGGTCACCTTACCGCGTTTGTTCTCCACCGTTATCCTCCTTAACAAAATGTCAAATTTGATAATAGAATAGCATAGACTTCTAAACAAACTTCTTAACAACCGGCCTGTTTTTGGCACTTTTTCGACCTGTGAATCAGTCCCACATTGGGGTGCTAAGAAAAAAGGTGGCGGCATTGGTATAACATGACACTTCGTGGTATAGTATGTATGTTAGAACGACAGGAGACTTTCCGTGAGCGAGATTGTGGCCCTATTACCAGATCAAGCGGTCGTTCAACTTACCACAAGCCAGTTGGAGGCGCTGATCGTCGCCGTTGTGCGGCGCATGGTGCGTTGTGTGTTGAAGTGATTCCCCAAACCCTTTCCCTCACCAACTTCATGTGCTACCGCCAGGTGAATTTAGACTTCGCTGGCATCCACGTCGCATGCCTGGCCGGCGAAAACGGCGCGGGCAAGTCGGCGCTCCTGGACGCCATCACCTGGGTGCTGTGGGGCAGATCACGGGCCAGACGGGACGACGAATTGATCCGCATGGGCGAGGACGAGATGGCGGTCGAGTTCACGTTCGCTCTGGGGGGGCAGACCTATCGTGCGCTGCGCCGACGCAAGGCCGGCAAGCGTGGTAGTACGTTGCTTGAGTTCCAGGTCCAAGGCGGCGGACGTTGGCGTTCTATCGCCGAGAGCGGTGTGCGGGCCACCCAGGCGAAGATCGAGCGCCTTCTTCGGCTTGACTACGAAACCTTCATCAACTCGGCCTTCCTCCGCCAGGGCCGCGCCGACGAGTTCACCGTCAAGACCCCCGCCGAACGGAAGCGTGTGCTGGGAGACATCCTGGGGCTCGACCGCTGGACGGTCTATGAGGAGCGGGCTAAAGAACGGCTGCGGGCCATCCGATCCGAGATGGAGATGATCGAAGTGCGCCTGCGGGAGATCGAGGCCGAACTGGCCCGGAGAGCCGAGTACGAGGCGGAACTCCAGACAGCCCAGGCGGTGGTGATCGAACTGAGCGCGGCGCTTCAGGAAGCCCAGGCAGCCTATCAACGGATAGAGGCGACGCGAGCGGAACTCCGGCACGTTGAGGCGCAGATTACCGAATTGACCGCACGCATCGCTCAGGCAGAGCGGGAATTGCGTGCGCTCTCTGAGGAACGGGTTGTGCGGGAGAGGCGGCTGGCCGAGTACGAAGATCTGCTGGCCCGGGCCGACGAAATCGAGGCCGGGTACGCGGCCTACCGGCAGGCGGTCAAACAAGAGCAGGCGCTGGGGGCCAAACTGCGTCAGTCGGTGGAACTGAACGAGCGCCGCACGATTCTGGAGGCGCAGTTATCGGAGGCTCGACATCGGCTTGAGGTGGAGCGGGAGGTCATCGCACAGCGCATCGCCGAACTGAAGCGCCGCCTGCCCGATGAGACGCTCCTGGCCGAATATGACGAGGTGCAGGCACAACTGGCTCACCTGGCGCAGTTATCGGAGAGCCGGGAGGCTGCGCGGGCAGACCTGGCGCATATTGCTGAGGAGCGGGCAGAGTTGCGGGCTCGCAACGAGGCGCTGCGGGTGGAGATGGATGCAATCAAGGAGAAAATCACGCTCTTGGAGCGGGCAGGAGCCGAGTGCCCCCTTTGTGAGCAGCCCCTAACCGACGATCACAGGCTGCGATTGTTGGATCAGTTCCAGATCGAGGGTCAGGCCAGGGGGGATGCATACCGCGTAAATCAGGCGACGGCCAAGTCATTGGCCGAACGAGCACGGGCGCTGGAGCAGCAGATCGCCGCAAGCGACCGGCTGCTGCGTGACCTGCCGGCGTTACAGAGGCAGAAGGCGGCGCTGGCCGAACGGATTGAGCAAGGACGGCAGGCGGTCGAGGCGCTGGAGACCGCCCAGGCGGAACTGGCTGCGGTGGAACAGCGACTGACTGCAGAGGATTATGCCCCCCAGGTGCGGGCCGAACTGGCGCAAGTGTTGGCGCAGGCGGAGGAACTGGGCTACGATGCGGTGGCCCACGAAGCCGCGCGGCGGGCGGTGTCCGAGGGGCAGGTCTTTGCCGAGCGGAAGGCACGGTTGAGCGCCGCGCAGACGAGTGTAGGCGAGGAGCAAGCAGCGCTCAAGCGGCTGGAAAAGGCCGAACAGCGATGGCAGAAGCAAATTGAGGCTGAGCAGGCCCGCCGGAGGGAGTTAGAACAGAAAGCCGGTGAACTGCGGGAGCAGCTGAAGGGTGCACCGGCGATCGAGGCGGAGTTGCAGCGGGTGCGCGGTGAGGAGGCCGCTGCCCGCCAGCGCTTAGGTGCAGCCCAGCAGCGGCTGGAGGCGTGCAAGGCCCTTGAGAGACAACGAGCGGACAAACTCAAGCGGCGGGATGAATTGGCCGCCGAACAGTCCATCTACGAGGAACTGAAGGCTGCCTTTAGCGTCAAAGGCGTGCCGGCGATGATCATCGAAGCGGCAGTGCCGGAGATCGAGGCCGAGGCCAACCGGCTTCTGGCGCGCATGACCGGTGGTCGTATGCACGTGCGCTTCGATACGCAGCGGGAGACGCTGGCGGGCGAGGTGCGAGAGACGCTGGAGATCAAGATTGCCGATGAACTAGGGACGCGGCCCTATGAAAACTACTCTGGAGGCGAGCAATTCCGCGTCAACTTCGCCATCCGCGTCGCGCTCTCAAAACTCCTGGCGCGGCGGGCAGGGGCGCAGTTGCAGACCTTGGTGATTGACGAGGGATTTGGCACGCAAGATGCGCAGGGTCGAGAACGGCTGGTCGAGGCTATCAATGCCATTCAAGACGACTTTGCGCGTGTGCTGGTCATCACGCACATTGACGAGTTGAAGGATGCATTCCCGGCACGCATCGAGGTGACCAAGACACCAGAGGGCTCAGCAGTAAAGGTAGTGTAGGGACAAGTTGACAACTTGTCCCAAAGTTGTCAACTTGTCCCACTTGTCCTACGCCGTTGCTCGGCGCGGCGCATCACCCAGGCGCTGCGGAACTCGTCCAATTGGCGGGAGAGCGCCATCCAATCCTCGACCAGAAAGACGAAGCCGGTCACGTCGGGGGCCAGAAGGTAGGGGCTGAACCAGAGACGCAACCACGCTCTGCTGAACGGATATTTTGAGAGTTCCACTACCAGGACGGTCTTGCCCCAGTAAGGGCGCAACCAGCGTCGGCGGGCCGCTTTCTCTCTGGCCGGATCGAAGACCCGGGCGAAGGGTTTGGGACGTACCCCCCTGATACGGCTGTATGAGACGACGAGGGGGTAGAAAGGTGTCTGGATGCGCAGGTGATTTCGTCTGCATTGCACCCAGGCCAGCCGTCGGGCCAGACCGGTGTAGACCAGGATGACAAAGGAAACGAGAGCGGGGACAAGGGCCAGCGGGCGGAACGGCGCGTGGATAATCGGGACGCGAGGCGCGAACCACCATAACACGACCGAAGCCGGCACGATGAGAATGCAAGGCCAAGCCCAGCGCTGCCACATGCGTTCGTAGATCAGAAGGCGAAAGCGGTCTCCGTGTTTCCTGGCCACAGTCAACACCCCCGTGAACTTGGTGACTGGAGTCGGGCGAATTTTGGAGCCCCCCACATTTGCGGTATGACGGCCGATGAACCGCAAGATATGGGAGTCGTAATGGCGACTTCAGTTGCTCTGACCTCGCTTTGAACGACTGAAGTCGTTACTACGAGCAAAATCGCCAGAGTCCTGGGTGCCAGCCGACAAGCGACCGCCCTGGCCTGCGCCAAGCCCAGGAGAGTGAGCGCACTGTCGCTCCACCCCTCCCAGCGACCGGCAACGTTGGCGTGGGTTTGCCCGTGGCGGATGAAGATAAGTTCAGTCATCGGTGTTAGTATACCACTTGCCAGAGTGATGGACAAGTAAAACCGCCGTCCCAGCCTTCATCGTCCTAGGGCAACATCACAGCGCGGCTTGACAAAAGGGGACTTCTGCGGCATAATGTAGACCACAATTGAAGGTCGGAAAGGCTGCGACGGAGAGGAGTAAGCGGGATCTTCGGGACACCAGGGAAGTGGGGTCGTGGACTGAGAGCCCCGCTCGAACGAAACCCGCTGAAGTTCGCTCCTGAGCCGACGGGTGAAACCGGGTGTCCGGCAAGTAGCCCGCTCCGCAGGCCCAGCGTTAACGGGGCAGCCGATCGTACCTACGGGTGCCGTCGGTGGAATGAGAGGGCTCCGTCAGGAGCCAAGCGGGGTGGTACCGCGGGAGTTAAGGCGCTCTCGTCCCCAGGGGCGAGGGCGCTCTTGGTTT
>QMOC01000073.1 GCA_003648085.1 Chloroflexota bacterium | reverse complement strand
TGGTCAAGACGGTCAACGATATGTTCGTCGAGCGCTACGGCAAGAACATGGACGGCAGTTGCGCCCGCTCCTTCACCGGCATGCTCGTCCTGGCCGACGCCATCAACCGGGCCGGCTCCACGGACCCGGAGGCCATCCGGAAGGCACTGCTGGAGACGGACATCCCCGGTGACATGCTCATCATGCCCTGGGAAGGGATCAAGTTCGATCCCGAGACCGGGCAGAACACGCTCGGCCGGGGCATCATCGTCCAGGTGCAGGACGAGAAGTACTACACCGTCTGGCCCTTTGACCTGGCCTCCAAGGACATCATCTGGCCAATGCCCACCTGGAGTGAGAGGTAGTAGGACCGACCGTGGGGCACAGCGGATCAGATCCGCTGTGCCCCCCTTGTTGGTTGACAGGGTGACAAAAATGTTATCTCAACTTCTAATTAGCGGCTTCCTGATGGGGCTGATTTTTTCCCTGGTTGCGGTAGGGCTGACACTCATATGGGGAGTGGTGGAGATCGTCAATTTCGCTCACGGTGCCTTCCTGATGCTGGGCATGTACGCCACCTACTGGCTTTACAGACTACTCTCCATTGACCCCCTTTTCGCCTTGCCAATCTGTACCATCCTCCTATTCTTCGTCGGGATCGTCACGTATAGATTGATGATCAGGCGCGTCCTCACCGCGCCGATGGTGGCCCAGATATTTTCTACCTTCGGGCTGATGGTCTTCCTGGAGAATATGGCTCACTTTCTCTGGAGTTCCGACTATCGCCTGATTAAGGAGCCCCTTGTCCATGGCAGGTTGGAGGTGTTCGGACTTTTCATCAGCAAACCCCAGTTAGTGGCTGCCGCAGGAGCGATGGTCGCCACCGGCCTTGTTTACTGGTTCGTTACCAGGACGCAGACAGGCAGGGCGCTCCAGGCCACGGCGGAGGACAAAGAGGCCGCTGCACTGATGGGGATCAACAGTGACCGCATGTTTGCCCTCGCCTGGGGTATCGGGGGAGCGTGTGCAGGTGCGGCGGGGGTGCTTCTGGCCAACTTTTACTTCATTTTCCCCAAGGTGGGCGATATCTTCAACCTGACTGCCTTCGTGGTAGTGGCGTTGGGGGGATTCGGCAGCATCCCGGGGGCCTTCATTGCCGGTATCATCATCGGACTGGTGCAGGTTCTGGGCGGACACTTGGTTGCCCCGGCCTTCAAGTCCGTGATCGTGTTCATCATATATCTGGTAGTGGTCATCGCCAGGCCGCAGGGCCTCTTTGGGAAGTTCTAACTGCGGACAAGGAGAACGAATGACTGACACACTGAGGCAACGATTGATACGACAGCGATTACCCTGGCCCGCCATAGTCGCCGGAGGTCTGGTAGGACTATTCATTCTTGCCTTTCCCTTCCTTTTTACTCGTCCCTTTCCCCAGCATCTTATGATTCTGATCTTCCTCTATGGCGTGTTAGGCCAGGCCTGGAATCTGCTAGGGGGCTACGCGGGCCAGGTTTCCTTTGGCCACGCTATCTTCTTCGGTATAGGGGCCTACACTTCAACAATACTTCTCTCGCGTTGGAATGTTAACCCTTGGCTGGGAATGCTCGCCGGGGCAGCCGTGGCAGTACTTGTCTCGATCATCATCGGCTACCCTTGCTTTCGGCTGCGAGGGCACTACTTTGCCATCGCTACCATTGCTGCCGGGGAAATCATCCGCCTGATCTTCGTCAACTGGGATTGGATAGGAGGAGCGCGGGGTCTCTTTGTCCCCATGCTCGACGAATCCCTGCTCAATTTCCAGTTCCATACCACCAAAGCGCCCTACTACTACATTGCCCTGACGCTGCTGGTGGCTTCGATTCTGGTCACCCGTTGGGTGGAGCGCTCCAGACCGGGCTATTATCTCATGGCCATCAGGGAGGACACCGATGCTGCCAGGAGCGTGGGGGTAGATGCTACCAGATACAAGTTGTTCGCTATGATTATCAGCGCCTTCTTCGCCGCTCTGGGGGGTACTTTATATGCCCAATACTTGCTCTATATAGACCCGGATAGCGTGTTGCCTTTAGCCCTTTCCGTTCGAATCTGCCTGATTCCCGTGTTGGGAGGGACGGGCACGCTCTGGGGGCCTCTCATCGGCGCTGCCATCCTGATCCCCATGGCGGAATTCACGCGAGTGTATCTGGGTGGGGGAGGGGGAGGTATCCACCTGGCGGTTTACGGCGCTCTGATTATGCTGATAGCGGTCTTCGAGCCCGGAGGGATTATGTCCCTGGTTAAACGATTCAGGAAACGACGGACGTAAGGGCGCAGTTACCGCGCCCCGTGGTGCTCTCCGCTTTTATGCTCCTGGTCGCCGGAACAGGAGACGGTGGGCGTACGGTCGCGGTAACCGCGCCCCTACCCTCAAATCACGAGGTCAAAGAAGATGCCATTGCTTGAAGTCAACAACCTGACCAAGCGGTTCGGTGGCCTGGTGGCTAACGACCGCATCAACATCGAGATCGAGGAAGGAGAGATCGTGGGCCTCATCGGCCCCAATGGGGCAGGGAAGACCACGCTCTTCAACTGCATCGCCGGGTTCTATACCCCGGATGAGGGGAGCGTGTGTTTCGCCGGCGAGGAAATCACCGGCTTTCCACCGGAAAGAGTTTGTAAGAGGGGGATAGCCCGCACTTTCCAACTGGTGAGAGTCTTCAAAGGCATGACCGTGCTCGATAATGTGATGGTCGGGGCCTTTTCCCGCATCCCCGACGCCGACGGGGCCAGAGAGAAGGCGTTGGAGGTGTTGGAGTTCGTGGGAGAACTGGAGAACAAGGATCTCCTTGCCGGCGGCCTGACCGTCGCCCACAAGAAGCGCGTGGAGATGGCGCGGGCACTGGCTACAGACCCCCGGCTCTTGATGCTCGACGAGGCCATCGCTGGCTTGAACCCCAAAGAAACCGAGGAAGCGGTGGAATTGATCGGCGAAATCCGCCGGAAGGGCATTACCATCTTTCTGGTTGAGCACGTCATGTCGGTGATCATGCCCATCTCCGACCGTATCATCGTCCTGGACTACGGCAAGATAATCGCCGAGGGCCTGCCCCAGGAGATCGCTACCAACGAAAAGGTCATCAAAGCATACTTAGGGGAGAGATACCGTGCTGCGAGTTGACAGGATCAGGGTCTGCTACGATGACATTCCGGCCCTGCACGAGGTCTCATTCGAGATCGAGGAAGGGCAAATCGTGTCTATCGTCGGCTCCAACGGGGCCGGGAAGAGCACGATTCTCAAGACCATCTCGGGTCTGCTCCACCCCGTCGCGGGCCAGATAGAGTTCGCGGGGACGCGGATTGACCGCAGCCCCCCGTATGAGATAGTAAGGATGGGCATTGCCCACGTCCCGGAAGGGCGGCGCATATTCTCCCGCCTGAGCGTGGTGGAGAACCTCTACCTGGGAGCGTATACGCGCAAGTCCGATGAGGAGAAGGCAGAGACGCTCGAGCAGATCTTCAGGTTATTTCCCATCCTGGAGGAGAGGCGCAATCAGAGGGCAGGGACATTGAGCGGCGGCGAGCAGCAAATGTTGGCCATAGCGCGAGCGCTGATGTCGAGGCCCAAACTCCTGATGCTGGATGAACCCTCACTGGGCCTGATGCCCATTCTGGTGAGCAAGGTCTTCGACACCCTGAAGCAGATCCACGAAGAGGGAATCACCATTCTGCTGGTGGAGCAGAACGTCCGTGAGGCGCTGGAGTTGGCCGATAGAGCCTACGTGCTGATGACGGGGAACATCGTGCTCCAGGGGACGGGGGAGGAGTTGCTGGAGACAGACCTGGTGCGCCAGGCTTATCTGGGGATGTAAGCGAGATGAGCAGGATAATTGACCTCAACTGCGACGTGGGGGAGAGTTACGGCGTCTATCGAGTCGGTAACGACGAGGCGCTGATGCCTCTGATCACTTCGGCCAACATCGCCTGTGGCTACCACGCCGGCGACCCCGTGGTGATGGATAGGACTGTGCGCCTGGCTGCCCGACATGGGGTGGGCATCGGCGCTCATCCCGGCTTCCCGGATTTGCTGGGTTTTGGTCGCCGCCGAATGCATCTGGCGCCTGATGAAATCGAGAATTATGTTCTGTACCAGGTGGGGGCGTTGGCCGCTTTCGCCCGCTCGGTCGGCGCGGAACTGGCCCACGTCAAGCCCCACGGCGCGCTCTACAACATGGCTGCCAAAGACATCGAGATGGCGCGGGCCATTGTTCGCGGTGTCGCGCGGGTTGATCCGAACCTCATTGTGGTTGGGCTGGCCGGCGCGGCACTGGTCGAGGCGGCGCGGGAGGCAGGGATGCGCGTCGCCAGCGAGGGCTTCGCCGACCGGGCATACAATTCCGACGGGACGTTGCGCTCCCGCAGACTTCCCGGTGCTGTGATAGAGGAGCCGGAGTTGGCAGCCGAGCGCGCGGTCAGAATCGTGCGCGACGGGACAGTCGTCGCCTACACAGGTGAGGAGATACCTCTGCACGTGGACACTTTATGCGTTCACGGCGATACCCCCACCGCCGTCGAAATCGTCAGGACAATGAGACGAAAGTTGGAGGAAGCGGGGATCGAGGTAGCGACGCTGGGGAGTTTTGTTGGCCGTGGGTAAGAGCGTTGATCTGATCGTCGAGCGACAGGCAGGGGAAGAAGACCTGAAATTTGTGGTCGAGATCCTGTTTTGTGGAGGGTACGCGGGGAGGAATCAGGAGGAGGTGCGGAAGCACATCGAAGAGTTGCGCAAGATCGGTGTGCCTGCCCCAGAACGAACGCCCGTCGCCTATCCTGTGAGCACCTATCTCCTCACCACCGACGGGGTGATCGAAGTCCAGAACGCAGAAACGTCGGGCGAAGTGGAGTACGTCGTGCTCATAGGTGCGGATGAGGTATACGTGACGGTCGGCAGCGATCACACGGACCGGGAATTGGAAAAGACAAGCGTGCCCAAGGCCAAGCAGATGTACCCTAAAGTGATCCCGCAGCGCGTTTGGCCCTACAACGAGGTGAAGGATCACTGGGATGACATCATCATTCGAAGCCATGCCGTGAAGGACGGCGAAAGGATGCTGTATCAGGCCCGTTCTCTGGAGGCACTGATAGATATCCAGACACTGATGAATGTTGTCGGAGCGAGCGGGCCTGGCCTGGTGCTGTTTTCCGGAACTGTCCCGACCGTGGGAGATAGATTGATCTACGCCGACGAATTCGAGATCGAGATGTACGACCCGGTGCTGGATAGGCGCTTGTGCCATAGATATGCGATCCGTCTGTTGCCAGGTTCAAGATGACGCAAGATGTACGGTGAGCCTCGCTTCCTTCTGGCCGGCGATGCGGCGCTGGTGGTCGAGTTTGGTGACGAGATCAGCCCCGAAGTAAACCACAGAGTCCACGTCCTCGCCCACGCCCTGGAGCAAAACCCCTTCCCCGGCCTGGGAGAAGCCGTCCCCACCTATCGTTCCCTCCTCGTGCACTACGACCCCCTTTGTCTCTCCTTTGAAGAGGCCAAGACGTTTGTCCTCGACGTGCTTGGAAAATGTGAGGAGATTCCCCTACCGGAGCCCAGGCTGGTCGAGATACCCACCGTCTATGGTGGGGAGTTCGGGCCGGACACCGAGTTCGTCGCCGAACACAACGGCCTCTCCGTCGAGGAGGTGGTGCGGCTTCACTCCGGCGCTACCTACACAGTCTACATGCTGGGCTTCACACCCGGCTTTACCTATCTGGGCGGGCTCCCGGAGGCCCTCGCCACCCCTCGCCTCCCCACGCCTCGCAAGTTGGTGCCGGCGGGCTCGGTGGGCATCGCCGGCTCCCAGACCGGCATGTACGCCATCACCACTCCCGGCGGCTGGCGGCTGATCGGCCGCACGCCGGCCACGCTGTTTGACCCTGCACGCATCCCACCGACCCTCCTTAGACCCGGAGACCGGGTGCGCTTCGTGCCGATCTCGGCGGAGGAGTTTCACACCTTGATGGAAGGGGCAAAGAGTGGCGCTTGAAGTCTTGGAGCCCGGTTTGCTCACCACCGTCCAGGACCTGGGACGGTACGGCTACGAGCGGTACGGCGTCCCCGTCTCCGGAGCGATGGACCAATTCGCGTTGCGGGCCGCCAATCTCCTGGTGGGCAATCCCCCCCATGCGGCCGCTCTGGAGATAACGCTTGCCGGCCCCACGCTGAGGGCCACCGACAAGTGCCTCATCGCAGTCACCGGCGCCGACCTGTCGCTGCGGGTGAACGATTGGGAGATGCCCCCATGGATGGCGATCTTCGTGCGCCAGGGATGGACCATCACATTTGGTGATCGTAAGAGCGGGTGCCGCGCTTACCTGGCGGTGGCGGGAGGGATTGACGTGATGCCCATCATGGGCTCCCGGTCAACCTACCTGAGCGGCGGCTTCGGGGGAGTCGAAGGCCGCGCGCTCCGCCAGGGCGATGTCATTCCTGTAGGCGTGGTGCCCTTCCATCTTCCCGAACGGGCCGGCCGGTCGTTCCCCTCCAACCTCGTCCCCGATTACAGCGACGCGCCCGAGATACACGTCGTGCTCGGCCCCCAGGATGACTACTTCACTGATGAGGGGATGGCGACTTTCCTGTCCGGCGAGTACCAGGTCGGCCCCACGTCCGACCGGATGGGGTATCGCCTTCAGGGGCCGGAGATAGCCCACAAAGGGCGGGCGGACATCATCTCCGACGGCATCCCGCTGGGAGCGGTGCAGGTGCCCGCCGACAGGCAGCCCATCGTCATGATGGCCGACCGGCAGACGACCGGTGGATACCCCAAGATCGCCACCGTCATCAGCGCCGACATCCCGCTGCTGGCCCAATGCCTGCCCGGCCAGAGCACCGTCAGGTTCGAGGCTATCGGTGTTGAGGAGGCCCAATCGCGTTATCGCAGGATGATGAAAGCCCTGGAGGAGGTGCGATGAACACCCTGTCGCCTCGGGAGGCCCGGGCTTTGTTCAGAGACGGAAAATTGTGGTATCATTAGCACTGATGAAGCATAATCACGAACGGAGGCCCAACTATGCCCGTTGATCCCAGAATCGAGCGACTGCATCGCATGCGGGAACAGGCCCGCCTCGGCGGCGGGCAAGCCCGCATTGACCGCCAGCACGCGAAGGGCAAGATGACGGCTCGCGAGCGGGTGGAGAAACTCTTGGACCCCGGCTCCTTCCGCGAACTGGACATGTTCGTCACCCACCGCGCCGTCGGCTTCGGCGTGGAGAAGCAGAAATACCTGGGCGACTCCGTCGTCACCGGTTGGGGCACGATCAACGGCCGGCTGGTCTACGTCTTCTCCCAGGATTTCACCGTCTTCGGCGGCAGCCTCTCCGAGGTTCACGCCGAGAAGGTGTGCAAGATTATGGACCTGGCGATGAAGAACGGTGCACCGGTCATCGGCCTCAACGACTCCGGTGGGGCGCGCATCCAGGAGGGGGTCGTCTCCCTGGCCGGCTACGCCTACATCTTCCTGCGCAACGTCCTCGCCTCCGGCGTGATCCCCCAAATCTCCGCCATCCTCGGTCCCTGCGCCGGAGGCGCGGTCTACTCCCCGGCGATGACCGACTTCATCCTGATGACCAAGGACACCAGCCACATGTTCATCACCGGCCCGGAGGTCATCAAGGCGGTTACCCGCGAGGAGGTCACTTTTGAGGAACTGGGCGGGGCGATGACCCACGCTTCCAAGAGCGGCGTGGCTCACTTCGCCGCCGAGAACGAGGAGCACTGCCTAGCCCTCATCCGCCAACTCCTGAGTTACATCCCCCAGAACAACCTGGAGGACCCGCCCTTCGTCCCCACCGCCGATCCGGAGGATCGGATGGACGAAGAACTCATAACCATCATCCCAGATAGCCCCACCAAAGCCTACGATATGAAAGAGGTCATCCGCCGCGTGGTGGACGACGGGCAGTTCCTGGAAGTGCACGAACACTGGGCGCAAAACATCATCGTCGGCTTCGCCCGGCTGGGGGGCTTCTCCGTCGGCATTGTGGCCCAGCAACCGCTGGTGCTGGCTGGCGTGTTGGACATCAACGCCTCCCGGAAAGGTGCCCGCTTCGTGCGCTTCTGCGACGCCTTCAACATTCCCCTGGTCACCTTCGTGGACGTACCGGGCTTCCTGCCGGGGGTGGATCAGGAGCACAACGGTATCATCCTCAACGGGGCTAAACTCCTCTGGGCCTACTGCGAGGCCACCGTCCCCAAGGTCACTATCATCACCCGCAAGGCCTACGGCGGAGCCTACGACGTGATGAGTTCCAAGCACATCCGGGGCGACATCTCCTATGCCTGGCCGACGGCGGAGATCGCGGTGATGGGGCCGGAGGGAGCGGTCAATATCGTCTTCCGCAAGCAGATCGCCGCCGCCGAAGACCCGGAGGCGGAGAGGGCTCGGCTGGTGCAGGAGTATCGGGAACAGTTCGCCAACCCCTACATTGCCGCCGCCCGCGGCTACATTGACGACGTCATCGAGCCCCAGGAGACCCGCCCCCGTCTCATCGAGGCGCTGCGGATGCTGCAGAACAAGCGGGACGCGAACCCGCCGAAGAAGCATGGGAATATCCCGTTGTGAAATGACAAATGAGCAAATGACAAATGAACAAATGGAGGAGAGAGAGATGGCTCGATTGACGTTCACC
>QMOC01000072.1 GCA_003648085.1 Chloroflexota bacterium | reverse complement strand
CCCCTACCATCACTCCCCTGGGGCAATACGCAGACCGGCCCTGCCGCCGACTTATTGCGCTCCCGACCACCCCCGGAAGCCGACTTGTTGCGCCGGATGGCCCCCTTCCGCTTCCTATAACCTTCAGAGAACTCCTTCAACCCATCCCCCGCTCGCTCATCCCCTCTGTGCCACACCTCCACTTCTACCTGCTCATCAGACTTATTGCGGAATCCGGAATGCGGCCAATTGACAAGCATCGTCAAGAGTGCTATCATGTCGCCGCTTCCCACAATGGAGTTATCCAATGCGCGATACGAGTGAATGGCGTCCCATCCATTGGGTGCTGGCCAGCATTATCCTCTTGACGCTACCGTGCTACTGCGTTGGCATCTCGATGCTGGTGCTGAAGCCGGAAGCCTGGGTGCAAACGCCCACATCAACCGCAACGCTTACCGAATCCCCCTCAGCCACACCCACCCTGGGGACGGTGGAGCCGACGGAGACACTGGAACCAACCCCTACCCAGTGGTTCCCGCCCACTTTCACACCTACATCACAGCCAACTCCGACCCATACGGCCACACCAACGCCCACCGATACCCCAACCCCTATAGCCACGCCGACGCTCACACCCACGGCAACGTCCACGTTCACCCCTGTGCCCACCAGCACTGCTACGCCGACGGAAACGTCCACCCCGATAGAGACGCCAACCGAAACGCTCACTCCGACGGGGACACCGACCGAGACACCGACAGGGACGCCGACACTCACTCCCTCTCCCACACTCACGGTGACGGTGACTCTTACTACTACACTGAGATCGTAAACGTCAAAGGAGTTTTTAATGGAAGTTATCCCCCTGTTGAAACGACTTTCGGAAGCCGACGGCATCTCCGGGTACGAGGGGCCGGTGCGCGAACTGTTGCGCCAGACCTGGCAGCCCTTCGTGGACGAGATGCGTGAGGGTAAACTGGGGAGTTTGATCGCTCTCAAGCGAGGTACAGGGACCGAGCCGCGCCCCAAATTGATGCTGGCAGCCCATATGGACGAAATTGGGCTGATGGTGACCGAGATCGAGAAAGGCTTTCTGCGCATCACTCGGGTCGGAGGGACTGACCGACGGGTGTTACTAGGGCTCGAAGTGGTCGTCCACGGGCGACGCGACCTGCCCGGCATCGTCGCTACCCGCCCACCTCACGTCTTGTCGGAGGAGGAGCGTAAGAAGGCTGTGCCCTGGGATAAACTTTTCGTGGATGTGGGGCTGCCGGCGGAAGAAGTCGAGCAACTCGTCACGGTTGGCGACCTGATTTCCATCCGGCGAGAGATGGCGGAACTGAAGAACCGCCACGTGGCAGGCAAGGCGATGGACGATCGGGCCTGCGTGGCCGTCGTGACGCTGGCGCTGGAGCAACTGGCCGGTATGCACCACACCTGGGATGTCTTCGCCGTGGCGACGGCGCAAGAGGAGACGGGACTGAAGGGGGCCATCACCGCTGCCTACGGCGTCGTGCCCGACCTGGCCGTGGCGCTGGATATGACCTTTGGCAAACATCCGGGCGTCCCGGACGTGGAAGGTTTCCCCTTGGGCAAAGGCCCTGCCATCGGCATCGGTCCCAACTTCCACCCGGGGCTCGTGAAACGCCTGAAGGAAGTGGCCGAGGCCCACGAGATTCCATACCAAATGGACCCCATCCCAGGCCGTAGCGGCACCGATGCATGGGCCATCCAGGTCACCCGCGAAGGGGTGCCCACCGCCCTCGTCTCCGTCCCGCTCCGCTACATGCACCAGCCGGTGGAGACGCTGGCCGCACAAGATGTCGAACGGGCGGGGCGGCTGTTGGCGGCGTTCATCGCCGGGCTGGAGGCGGATTTCTTGGAGAAAATAACCCGGGGAGGGGATTCATGATACTGAGAGAACTCTCAGAAGCATTCGGTGTTTCGGGGAATGAAGGGGACGTGCGTGCCATCGTGCTCGACGCGGTGCGGGGGCATGTGGACGCTGTCAAAGTGGACGCGCTGGGCAACGTCCTGGCCTTCAAGCGTGGAACAGGGCGGCAGCGGATGCGCGTGATGCTGGCCGCCCATATGGACGAAGTCGGCCTGATGGTCGTGGGTCACGACAACGACGGCTTCCTGCGTGTGAAAGCCGTCGGCGGAATTGATCCCCGGCTGTTGCCCGGCACCATCCTCCAAGTCGGCTCCGAACGTATCCCCGGTGTCATTGGCGTCAAGCCGATCCACCTGCTCAAAAAGGAGGAACACGAGAAGGTCCCCAAACTTGAAGACCTGGTCGTGGACATCGGAGCCAAGAACAAGGACGAGGCCAGGAAATTGGCCCCGCTGGGCACCTACGCTACCTTCGCTACGCGGTTCCGCGAACTGGGCCCCACCGTCAGCGGCAAAGCCTTCGACGACCGGGCCGGATGCGCGGTGCTGGTGGAACTCCTGCGCGGTGAGCGCTTCCGCTTTGACCTTCATGCGGCCTTCACCGTGCAAGAGGAGGTCGGGCTGCGCGGAGCGCGGGTGGCGGCCTATGCCATCGAGCCCGATTGCGCCTTCGCGCTGGAGGGCACCATCGCCGACGATATTCCTAAGGACAAGGACATCAGCCCCACAACGGAACTGGGCAAGGGGCCGGCGATCACGGTGATGGACCGCTCCTTCATTGCCGACCGGCGACTGGTGCGGCTTCTGACCAGCACAGCCGAAGAACTCGGCATCCCCTACCAGATCAAGCAACCGGGCGTCGGTGGCACCGACGCAGGGGTCATCCATCTGACCCGCAAGGGGGTACCCTCGGTGACGGTAGCGGTACCCTGCCGCTACATCCACAGCCCGGTGGCACTCCTGAGCCTGGATGATTTTAACAACACAGTGCGCCTGATGCGCCAATCCCTTTCGCGCCTCACGCGACGCGCTTTAGAGCGCGAAGGGAGCGAAACTTTGGAGCGCGAAAGGAGCGAAACTTAGAGCGCGAAAGGAACGAAATTTTGGAGCGCGAAAGGAGCGAAATTTTGGAGCGCGAAAGGAGCGAAACTTAGAGCGCGAAAGGAGCGAAATTTTGGAGCGCGAAAGGAGCGAAACTTAGAGCGCGAAAGGAGCGAAATGAGGGGGAGGAACTGATGAGAGAGTTAATTCGCAGCCTGGTGGAGACCTACGGCCCTTCAGGAGCCGAGGAGCAGATTCGGGCCACCATCCGCGCCGAGGTCGAGTCCTTCGCCGACGAAGTTAGGGTGGACCCACTGGGAAGTTTGGTCGTCCGCAAGCAAGGCAGCGGCGAGGGCAAGCGCATTGTGCTGGCCGCTCATATGGACGAAGTCGGTGTGATGGTGACCTACGTGGACGAGAAAGGATTCGCCCGCTTCACGCACATCGGTGGGGTGAGCCCACTTACCTGCATAGGTGCGCGGGTGGCCTTTGCTGACGGGAGGGTGGGCGTCGTCGGCCTCGAAGAGAAGCGGGAGGATACTAGCAAGGTCCCTAAGTTCGAGCAACTGTACATTGACGTGGGAGCCACAGGCCGTGACGACTGCCCGGTCCACGTGGGCGACGCGGCTGTATTCGTGCGCCCTTTCGTCGCTCAGGGCACGCGGTTAATCGCCAAGGCGATGGACGACCGCATCGGTTGCGCGGTGCTGATCGAGACGCTGCGCCGATTGGAGCGCACACCACACGACGTCTACTTCGTCTTCAGTGTGCAGGAGGAGACGACGCTTTCGGGGGCACGCACCTCCACCTACAGTATCGAACCCGACTTGGCCATTGCCGTGGACGTAACGGGGACAGGCGACACGCCGGAGTGCCATCCAATGGCAGTGGAGTTGGGCAAGGGGCCGGCGGTGAAAGTGCAGGATCGGGGGATGATCGCCCACCCGTCGGTGAGGGACCTGCTGGTGCAACGGGCGAAGGAGGCGGGCATCCCCTATCAACTAGAAGTGTTGGAGCGAGGCACTACCGACGCAGCGGCAATGCAATTGGTGCGCGCCGGTGTACCCTCGGGCTGCCTCTCTATCCCCTGCCGCTACATCCACTCCCCCTCGGAGATGGTGGACGAAGGGGACGTGGAGAACAGCGTGCGGTTGTTGTTGGAGGTGTTGCGAGCAGCGTGATCCGTACAGTCTAGTTTGCGGTGCCAAACTCGGCGGAGGCCCCGATTTATCGGCGTTTTCCCGGCTGAAGCCGGGCCTCCAACTCCGTTTTGCACCGAGAACCGATTTAGAGGAAGGAGACGATGGATCAGGGGATAGCACGGTATCGGGGTTACATCATCCTCTGCTCAGTGCTCAGCCTCATTGTCGGCGGTGTGATCGGCTACTTCACCCCACGCCCTCAGGCCAGTACGCCCATCGTCGTCTCCACTCCTCTCCCGACCCTGACGCCATCCCCCACCTCTACTCCAACCCCTCTCCGCGTACACGTCAGCGGTGCGGTGCGCCGGCCAGCCGTCTACGAACTGCCTCCGGGCAGCATCATTCGGGACGCGGTTGAGGCTGCTGGCGGTCCGGCCTCCGACGCGGACTTGGACCGCATCAATCTGGCCTTGGAACTGCGGGATCAGCAGAAAGTCTACGTGCCGCGCCAGGGAGAGACGAACCCACCGCCGGCGGTCTCAGGCGGCGAACCGAGTGGTGAGGAGGCAGCGGGGACGCTGATCAACATCAACACGGCCACAGCAGTGGAACTGGAGGCACTGCCACGCATCGGCCCGGCGATGGCACAGCGCATTGTGGAATATCGTGAGGCCAACGGCCCCTTCGAGACCATCGAGGACATCCAGAACGTGCCAGGCATCGGCCCGGCGACCTTCGATGGGCTCAGGGATTTGATCACGGTGCAGTAATCAATGTGCTTCCACTCATGTTTAGATGAAACAAACCGACGCGGACGCTTGACAATCCTCCGAAGTGTGCTATACTCTAGCAAGATGATGATGCATACCGTTCGGCCGACTGTGGATAATAACCAGCGGAACCTCTGCAGCCCCCAGGGGCGGCCGACGGTGTGATGCGTCTGGTTGCTGTTTTCGCAAAGATAAGCCGCCCCACACAGGGCGGTTTTTTTATAAGGCAACTGGACACTGGCGATTTTGCTCGTAGTAACGACTTCAGTCGTTCAAAGCGAGGTCAAAGCAACTGAAGTCGCCACTACGACCCCCCATGTCTTGCGGTTTATCAGGAGCAAAGTCTACATAAGGAGCCGACTATGTTGAAAACGCATAATTGTGGTGAGTTGCGAACCTCGCACATCGGCCAGAGGGTCACGCTGGCAGGGTGGGTGAACCGGCGACGTGACCACGGCGGCCTTGTCTTCATAGACCTGCGTGATCGTTCGGGCATCGTGCAGGTCGTGACAAACCCCGACGCGGCCTCAGAGGCACATGTGGCGGCGCAGCAGGCGCGTAATGAATACGTGCTTCAGGTCAAGGGCGTCGTTCAGGCTCGACCGGAGGGGCTTGCCAATCCCGATATACCCACAGGGGAGATTGAGGTTGTGGCCTACGAACTGAAAATCCTGAACCCGGCCAAGACGCCGCCCTTTTACATCTACGACGATCGGCCCGTGGATGAGGCACTGCGGCTCAAGTATCGCTATCTGGACCTGCGGCGGCAACGAATGCAGCGTAATCTCATCCTTCGCCATCGGGTGGTCAAGTACATCCGCGATTTCCTCGACGCCCGCGACTTCGTTGAGATCGAGACGCCGATCCTCTTCAAAAGCACGCCGGAGGGAGCGCGGGATTATCTGGTGCCAAGTCGCCTGCACCCCGGCAAATTTTACGCCCTTCCCCAGTCGCCCCAACAACTGAAGCAACTGCTGATGGTTGCCGGATACGAGAAATACTTCCAAATTGCCCGCTGCTTTCGGGACGAAGACCAACGGGGCGACCGCCAGCCAGAGTTCACCCAACTTGACATCGAGATGAGTTTCGTCGAGCGCGAGGATGTGATGGCGCTGATCGAGGAACTGATGATCGGCATCGTCGAGAACTGCTCTGACCGGCAGTTGCTCTTCAAACCTTTCCCTCGTCTCACTTACCCCGAGGCGATGCGTCGTTTCGGCACGGATCGGCCGGATATGCGCTTCGGCATGGAGTTGAGGGACGTCTCCGACCTGGTGGCTGAGTGTGACTTTGGTATCTTCAGCAAAACCGTCGCTACAGGCGGGCAGGTCAAAGGTCTCCGCGTCCCCGGCTGCGGCACCTACAGCCGTCGCCAGATTGATGAGTTGGCCGAACTGGTTCAGAGGGAGGGAGCGAAGGGACTGGCCTGGCTGGCGTTGGGTCACGAGGGCGAGGTGCGCTCCTCGTTCGCCAAGTTCCTTACCGAGGATGAAGTAGCCGGTATCGTCGAGCGTATGGAGGCGGAGCCAGGCGATTTGTCGCTGTTCGTCGCCGACCGTCCCCCTGTCGTGAATGAGGCGCTGAGTGCGCTGCGGCTGGAATTAGGGGAGCGATTGGGGTTGCGTGACCGCACAGTGTTGGCCTTCTGCTGGGTGATTGACTTTCCCCTCTTTGAATGGGATGAGGAAGGGCAACGTTGGGATCCCAGCCACCATCTCTTCACCGCGCCGATGCCGGAAGATGTGCCGCTTCTGGAGACCGATCCCGGCGCAGCCCGTGGACAGCAATACGACCTGGTGTGCAACGGAGAGGAAGTGGCCGGCGGGAGTATCCGTATTCACCAGCGCGAAGTGCAGGAGAAGATTTTTGGACTCATCGGATTAGATGTGGAGGAAGCACAGGAACGTTTCGGCCACATGTTAGAGGCGTTCGAGTATGGCACGCCGCCCCACGGGGGCATCGCGCCTGGGATTGACCGGTTGGTAATGCTCCTAGCCGGTGAGCCCAACATACGCGAAGTAATTGCCTTCCCTAAGACCCAGCAAGCCGCCGATCTGATGGCCGGTGCGCCATCTACGGTGGATCCGAAGCAGTTAGAGGAATTGCACATTCGGATAGTAGACAAGTAATGGGGTAAGGCGTGAAACATGATCTTTCGATAAGGAGAGCGACATGTCAAGTAATTTGATTGCCCGTGTGCGAGAGGACGGGGTACGGTTCATCAGCCTTCAATTTACCGATATTCTAGGGACGATTAAGAGCGTCACTATTCCCATCGGCAGGCTGGAGGAGGCGCTGGAACAAGGGGTCTGGTTCGACGGCTCGTCCATTGAGGGATTTGCTCGTATCTATGAGAGCGATATGGTACTGGTGCCCGACCCCGCTACCTACCAGGTGCTCCCGTGGAGTGCGCCGGAGCGGCGGAGGGCGCGTCTGATCTGCGACGTCCACGGCCCGGATGGGCGGCCCTCTCCCAACGTGCCACGCCAGGCGCTGAAGCGTATGCTGGCCCGGGCTACGGAGCGGGGGTACGTTTACAACGTCGGTCCGGAGCTGGAATTCTTCCTGTTCAAGCGCAACGACGAGCACCCCACCCAACCTCTCCCGCACGATGTGGGGAGTTACTTCGATTTCTCTCCTCGCGACGAAGCGCAGCAGGTGCGCAGCGAGATCATCCTAGCGCTGCAAGGGATGGGCATGCAGGTGGAGATGAGCCACCACGAGGTGGCCACCGGCCAGCATGAGATTGACTTCCGCTACGCCGATGCACTGACCAGTGCCGATAACGCTGTCACCTTTAAATACACTGTGCGGGCGATAGCAGCCACCCACGGCATCTACGCCAGTTTTATGCCTAAACCCATCTTCGGCATCAATGGCTCCGGCATGCACACTCATCAGAGCCTCTTTAGCGCCGAGGGACGCAATCTGTTTTACGACTCGGACGACGAATACAATCTTTCACGGTTGGCCTACAATTTCATCGCTGGCCAGATGGAACACGCCTGCGCCCTCTCAGCAGTGGTGGCCCCGACGGTTAACAGTTACAAGCGTCTGACACCGGGTTACGAGGCGCCAGTCTACATCTGCTGGGCGCAACTGAATCGCTCGGCGCTGATCCGCGTTCCAGCCCACGGGCCACAGCGGGAGGGGGCGACGAGAGTCGAACTGCGCTGCCCTGATCCCAGCGCCAATCCCTACCTGGCCTTTGCTGCCATGCTCGCAGCGGGTCTCGATGGCATCGAGCGCGACCTAACCCCGCCGCCACCGGTCAACGAAGATGTCTACGACTTCGACGAGCGCGACCTGCGTGAGCGGGCTATCGGCACACTGCCGGGTACATTGGCCGAGGCGCTGGACGAACTGGAACGGGATGAAGTGATCCAGGAAGCACTGGGGCCGGCTATCACCGAAGCATTCCTGCGGGCCAAGCGAGCGGAATGGGACGAGTATCGTATCCAGGTGACAGGCTGGGAGTTGGAGCGCTATCTGGAGATGGCATAGGGCGCTGCGTTCCAAAACTCAAATCCCAGACCCGAAAACCAAGCCGGGGTGACTTGCGCTTTTCGCCGATGCATGGTATATTTCAATTAACCCTGCTGTGTGCGTGATTGCCGTCTTTGCGTTTTGAGCCAACACCTATCAAAACGGGGGCTGTCTCTTCAGAGAGGAATGCGGTAGCCTACGGGCAAGGCAGACCACTGAGCAGGCTCCCACCTGCGAGAGCAGGTTCAAAACACACCGGCACACGGCACGGCAGGGTCCGGTATGATGGTTGATTGCAAGCGCCACCGGGTACACCGGTGGCGCTTGCGTTGGGGT
>QMOC01000071.1 GCA_003648085.1 Chloroflexota bacterium | reverse complement strand
CGAGTAGACCTGCGTGGCGACGGGGAAGGCTTCCAGCCCCAGTTCCGCCATCACGCGGGCCTCCAGTTCGGCGGGACTCACGGGCGTGCCGGCCAACAGTTGGGCATAGGAGGCACCGGTGCCCACCGCCCCTTTGATCCCCTTGCCCCGGAGACGAGCCCGCACGCGCCGCAGTTCGACG
Organism: Chloroflexota bacterium; assembly: GCA_003648085.1. Lineage (GTDB taxonomy): Bacteria > Chloroflexota > Anaerolineae > B4-G1 > B4-G1 > B30-G15. The sequence continues at coordinate 8,549 of QMOC01000071.1, read as the reverse complement.
TAATCCTCCAGCAGGTCCTGGCCATAGGTCGCCAGCCGGTAGCCGACGGTGGTGGGCTCGGCGGGCTGGAGGTGGGTGAAGCCCATGCAGACCTGGTCGGCGCGGGCCTCGCTGAGATCGGCCAGGGCCGAAAGGAGCGCGCCTAGCCGCGCAAGCAGCAGGTCGAGCGCTTCGCGGATGCGCAGCGCGTCGGCGTTGTCTTGCACGTCGGCGCTGGTGGCTCCCAGGTGAAGCACCGCTCCCCCGACCGGGCACTGTTCGGCGAAGGTGCGCAGTTCGGCCATCAGGTCGTGGCGGATTTCGGCCTCGATCTCGGCGGCGCGGACCAGGTCCACATCCCCCTCGTGCGCGCGCAGTTCGGCCAACTGTTCGGCGGTGACCAGGCCGGCCTGGTGTTGGGCGGCGGCCAGTGCGACCCACACGCGACGCCAGAGTCGGCGCTTGTGCTCCTCCGACCACAGGTGGCGCATCTCCTCGGAGCCATAGCGCCAGGTGAGAGGGGAGAGGTATGTTTCGTGGGTGAATTGGGTTTCAGGTTTCATTTATCCGCGCCACGTCCACTGCCTGGGGGCCTCTCCTGGTCTGCTCGACGAGGTAGGTCACCCGTGTGCCGTCGGGAAAGTCCGGTGTCTCCCCCGGCGCGATGCCAGTACGATGGAAGAAGATCTCATTCCCACTGCGCTGGATGATGAAGCCGTACCCTCTCTCCACGTCGTACCACTTGATGATCCCTTCATGGGGACCAGGAGCGCGTTCGGCCTTCTTCTGGCAATCCGGGCACAGAGTGGGGAGGGTTATCTCAAACCCCAGTTCGGATAACCGCCGTTGCTCCTCGACGGTGAATATAAATTGCTTTCCGCACTTCTCACACGTGGCCCAGGTGTCACGATAGGGCATTGAAGAACCTCCTACGAAATGGGATGGGGCACAGGGCACAGGACGTTGTACACCCGGTCCCCCTTGCGCAGAGCGATGATTCTCCGTCCCTGGGTGGGCCGGCCCATCCGAGGCGCAGAGCGGGCGCGGACGGTCTTGGCCGCCCCTTTCTGGGTGACCAGCACGACCGGGGTACTGGCCTGCACCACGCAGGCTCCCGCCAGGCCCACCCCAGGCGCGGCGAAGCGGGCGGTGATCACCCCCTGCCCGTAGCGACTCTGGGTGGGGTACTCGCTCAGCGGGGTGCGCTTGGCCCGCCCGTCCTCCGCCACCACCAGCAGGTCGGAGCGGGGGCGGACCACCGCCAGCGCCACGACGCGATCCTCAGCATCGGTCATTTTCACGCCCATTACCCCGCCGGCGGGCAGCCCCATCGGCCGCACCTCTTGCTCCCGGAAACGAATAGCCCGGCCGGCAGAGGTAACCAAGAGCACTTCATCCTCGCCCCTCGTCACTGCCGCCCAACCAAGTGTGTCTCCATGCTCTATCCCGATGACGAGGAACGGTTCGCTGCTCACGCCGGGCAGATCGGCCAGCGCCACCCGTTTGACGACGCCCTGCCGCGTGGCGAGAAACAGGTACCCCTCGGAGAGCGAAGGAGGGAGGACCAGCGCGGCCACGAGGGTATCGCGGCGCGTGAGGGGCGTCAGGTCGGCGTAGTGCGTGCCTACACCCTCCCACGCCACTCCCTCCGGCAATTGGTGGATGGGAAAGGCGGCGGTTTGACCATCGGCGGCGAAGAGGTAGAGCGTATCGCGGGTGGAGGCGGTCAGCAGGGCAAGCGGCGCATCTTTAGGCCGGGAGGGCACACGGGGAGGAGCGCCCTCGTCCGGTATGCGGGCCACCAGCCCACGCCGGCTCACGGCCACCCACACCGGCTCATCGGGGATCAGGTCGGCGGCGGTGAGTTGCACCTTGCCCACGTCCAGCACCTGCGTGCGGCGGGCATCGGCGTAGCGTGTTCTGACAGCCGCGAGTTCATCGCGCACGACATCCCGGATCCTCTTGGGGCTCTTGAGCAACGCTTGCAGGTGTTTGATGAGGCGCTGCTTCTCCTTGTACTCATCCTGGATCTTGCGCCGCTCCAGCGCGGCCAACCGTTTGAGCGGCATATCGAGGATCGCCTGGGCCTGGGCCTGGCTGAGTTTGAACTTGCGGCGCAGGTTGGTGCGTGCGCTGTCGGTGGTGCGCGAGCGACGGATGGTCTCGATCACCTCGTCCAGATGGTCGAGCGCAGTGAGCAACCCCTCCAGGATGTGGGCGCGCTCCCTGGCGCGGGCCAGTTCGTACTGGCTGCGGCGTCTGACGATGACCTGCCGGTGCTCCAGATAGGTCAGCAGCGCCTTTTTGAGCGTCAGCAGACGCGGCTCGCCGTTCACCAGCGCCAGCATGATGAGACTGAAGGTGGACTCCATCGGGGTGAGCCGGAAGAGTTCGGCGAGCACCTGCTGCGGCTCGACGGTGCGGGTCAGTTCGATCACCAGCCGGCAGCCGTGCCGGTCCGATTCGTCCCGCAGGTCGGTGATACCCTCGATGCGGCCATCGCGCACCAACTGGGCGATGCGCTCGATGAGGTTGCTCTTGTTGACCTGGTAGGGCAGTTCGGTGACGACGATGCGGTGGCGGGAGCGGGTCATCTCCTCGACGTGGGCACGTGCACGCACGGTGATCTTGCCTCGGCCCTGCCCGTAGGCGTGGGCGATGACGTCCTCGCCGCCTTCCTCCATCCGCCGGTAGATCACGCCGCCGGTGGGGAAATCCGGCCCCTTAATGTGCCGCATCAGGTCTTCGACGGTGACGTCGTCCAACTTGCGCCAGTGGTCGAGCATATAGATCAGCGCGTCGCACACCTCGCCCAGGTTGTGGGGGGGGATGGAGGTGGCCATGCCGACGGCAATGCCGGAGGAGCCGTTGACCAGCAGGTTGGGGATGGCGGCGGGGAGGACGGTGGGCTCCTGAAGGGTGTCGTCGAAGTTGGGAGCGAAGTCCACCGTCTCTTTGTCCAGGTCGGCCAGCATTTCGGTAGCGATGGGAGCCAGGCGGGCCTCGGTGTAGCGCATCGCGGCCGGGCGGTCCCCGTCCACCGAGCCGAAGTTCCCCTGCCCGTCCACCAACGGGTAGCGCAGGCTGAAATCCTGGGCCATACGGGCCATCGCCTCGTAGACGGCGGCGTCGCCGTGGGGATGATATTTCCCCAGCACCTCGCCGACGATGCGGGCCGATTTCTTGTAGGGCGTGTCGGGCCGCAGGCCCATATCGTGCATCGCGTAGAGGATGCGGCGCTGGACCGGCTTGAGGCCGTCACGGGCGTCGGGCAGGGCACGCGAGACGATGACGCTCATGGCGTAGTCCAGGTACGCCACCTGCATCTCGGTATCAATGTCCACTTGACGGACGGTTCCGATTTCCATCAACGAATCTCCAGTACGTGGTGTATGGTAGCGCGAAAAGAGACCACGAAAGGCACGAATTTGGACCGCGAAAGACGCGAAAAGAGACCGCGAAAGACACGAAAAGAGACCACGAAAGGCGCGAAAAGAGACGAAAAGCACGAAAGGCTTTCGCGATTTTCGTGATTCAAACGCCCCCATACGCATCGCACACCAGGGGCGCAGGACGCAGCCCTACGATACTACTATACGCCAAGCAGGGATTTCTGTCAATTGCGGGTTGCGAATTACGGGATAGCGGGGTAGAATGGACGCGGTGGAGCAAGGGAGCAAAATATGATTGAGGAACTGGAACGAGTGTACGAGGCGGCGCTGGAGGCCATCCGGCGTGGAGAGCCGGCGGCGGTGGCGACGGTGATCGAGGCGCGCGGTTCGACGCCCCGCGAGGCCGGGGCCAAGATGCTGGTCTATGCCGACGGTCGGACGGTGGGCACCGTCGGTGGGGGGCCGCCGGAGGCGTGGGTGATCGAGGAGGCACGGGCGGCGCTGGTCGAAGGGCAGCCACGAGTGTTGCAGTATCAGCCGGTGGGCCAGGAGGGCCGTGCTATAGACACCTGCGGGGAAAATATGCGCTTCCTCATCGAGGTGCTCCTGCCCCGACCCACGCTTTTGATTATCGGCGCGGGGCACATCGGGCAGGCGGTGGCGGAATTGGGGGCCTTCCTGGGCTACCGCATCGCCGTGCTGGACGAGCGGGCGGAGATGGTCACACCTGAGCGTTTTCCCCAGGCGGATGTGCTTCTCGCCGGCCCACTGGACGAGCAGTTGCGGAACTTTCCACTCACGGAGCAGACCTACGCCGCGCTGGTGACGCCGCACCATTCGCGGGACGAGAAGGCGCTGGCGGTGCTGGCCGAGCAGCCCGTGGCCTACGTCGGGCTGATCGGTAGCCGCCGCCGCACCCAGGCGACCTTTAAGCGCGCGCGGGCGATGGGCGTGCCGGACGAGTTCCTGGCCCGCGTGCACACGCCCATCGGACTCGACATCGGGGCGGAGACGCCGAGGGAGATCGCGCTGAGCATCGTGGCGGAGGTCTTGGCGGTGCAACGGGGCAAGCCCCCCGGAAGAATGGAGCGTCAATGACTCATCAGAGTGCCGCAGAGACATTCCCGCTAGGCCAAAGGAAGGTGCGCCGTAGTTTCGCCCTGGGCGTGTTGAACGGCGCGCTCTTTCAGTTCAGCCGGGCACTGGTTGATCCGGCGCTGGTGCTGACCTGGTTCGTCAGTGAACTCACCCAATCGAGTTTTCTGATCGGGCTGGTGGTGCCGTTGACCAAGGGGGGCTGGTTCCTGCCTCAGATGTTCGTCTCCGGCTATCTGCAACGCCGCCCGCGTAAACTGCCCTTCTACGTCGCGACGGGGGCGGTGCGCCTCGCCTGCTGGGCGATGCTGGCCGGTCTGACCTGGCTCGTGAGTGACCGGGACACATTGCTGGTCGCTTTCTTCGTCCTCTACTCGTTGGTGCAGGTGACCGCCGGGCTGGCGGGGATTCCCTTCTTCGATGTGGTCGCCAAGACCATTCCGGCGACGCGGCGGGGGAGTTTATTCGCCTGGCGGCAGTTGCTCGGCGGGTTGTTGTCCATTGCAGCCGGCTGGATTGTGAAGCAGGCGTTGAACGGCGGGCTGGGGCTTCCATTCCCACGCGGATACGCTTTCCTGCTGACTGTGTCCACGGGTGTAATCGCGCTCGCGCTGATCTCATTTGCTCTGATCCCGGAGCCGAAAGGAGCGGTGGTGGAGGAGCGCGTCCGGCTGGGGAGACAGATACGACGGGCCTGGAGCCTGGCCAACCATGACATATCGTTTCGCCTTTACCTCGCTGCCCGCGTAGCACTCCTGTTCGGGGGTATTGCCGTTCCCTTCTACACCGTCCTCGCCAAGGAAGTGCTGGGCGCAGGTGTGGAGATGGTCGGCGTCTATCTGATCGCGACGCAGACGGCGGCGCTGGCGACGAATCTGCTCTGGGGTCGGCTGAGTGATCGTCACGGCAACCGATTGGTCCTGCGCCTGACCACGGCGGGCAAAATAGTTACGACCGCGTTGGCATTGGGGCTGAGCGTGCTCGTCCGCAGTGCCGGGCTTGGCGGGTGGTGGTTGCCATACCTGATGGTGCCGGTCTTCGCGCTTGAGGGCGCGCTTCGGCCAGCGGGTATAATCGGCGGCAGCAATCTGTTGCTGGAGATTGCCCCGCCGGTCGAGCGCCCCGTCTATCTGGGCTTCGCCAACACGGTGCTGGGACTGACGCTCCTGGCGACGAGTACAGGAGGATTGATCGTGGGCCATCTCGGATTTGAGGGCTTGTTCGCACTGGCGCTCGTCTGCCACAGCCTGGCCTTCGTGTTCAGCACGCGGCTGCGAGAGCCTAGAAAGGATTAGTCTCGCTTTGAGGGTTCAAATGACGATCCACAAGCCTGCAGCACTGTACATGCACATCCCCTTCTGCCGCTCACGCTGCGCCTACTGCGATTTCAACACCTACGCCGGGCTGGAGGAACTGATACCGGCTTACGTGACGGCGGTGTGTCGGGAGATCGAGGTCGCCGGCGAGCGGTGGGGACGCCTGACCGTGCCGACGATCTACTTCGGCGGTGGCACCCCTTCGCTCTTGCCGCTTGATCTGGTGAGAGAATTGTTTCAGGTTGCGCGTTCCAGGTTTTACGTTTCAGATGATGCCGAAATCACCTTGGAGGCCAACCCGGGCACGGTGACGGTGGGGTACCTGCGTGGCCTGCGGTCGCTGGGCGTGAACCGGCTCAGCCTGGGGGTGCAATCGGCCCACGATGACGAACTCCGCCTCCTGGGCCGCATCCACACCTGGGCGGAGGCGGTCGAGGCGGTGGAGTGGGCGCGGGAGGCAGGCTTCGCCAACCTCAACCTCGATCTCATCTTCGGCCTGCCGGCCCAGACGTTGGCTCGCTGGCACCAGACGCTGGAGGCGGCGCTAAGACTCTCGCCGGAGCATCTGTCGCTGTACTGCCTGAGCGTCGAGGAGGGGACACCGCTGGAGAGGCGCATTGCGAGCGGTGCACTGCCCGCCGCCGACGAGGACCTGGCAGCGGAGATGTACGAACTGGCGGAGGAGATGCTGGCGGAGGCGGGGTACTTTCACTACGAGATCTCCAACTGGGCGAAAGCAAATCCTAAATCCCAAATCCCAAACTACAAACCCCAAAAGTGGTGGCCTGAACCTGAAACCCGGAGCCTGAAGCACGAAACGTTGAGCGAGGAGGTCAGCCCCTACGTATGCCGTCACAACCTGACCTACTGGCGCAACGAGCCGTGGTTGGGGGTGGGGGCAGGGGCGCACTCCTGGCTGGGCGGACGCCGCTGGGCCAACGTGCGCCATCCACGGGAGTACATCGCGGCCTGTGGGACAAGTTGCCAACTTGTCCCACACCAAGAGGTGGAGGAGATTGACCGGCGGAAGGAGATGGGGGAGACGATGATGTTGGGATTGCGGCTGGCGGAGGGAGTGCGCGACACCCGCTTTCAGGCACGATTTGGCCGGGGGTTGGAGCAAGTGTTTGGCGCTGAACTGGCGGAGTTGCAGGACCTGGGTCTGCTGGAGTGGAACGGGCGGGTGACCAGGCTGACGGCGCGAGGTCGGCTGGTGGGCAACTACGTGTTCGCGCATTTCGTGTGACCAGGGTTTGACACATCGCCTCAAGCGTGCTACTATGTTTCAACATATCCACTATATCCGTATGCGAGGAGCCAGATGATGCGTGTACTCTGGACCAGCCCCCATTGCAGGCCGGATTGGCTGGACCGCCTGGGCGAGGAATCGCAGGGTGGACAAAGCGTGGTGATGAACAAACTTCCCCACGCCCTGACCCGCGCCGATCCCGGTATCCGCGTGGACATCTTCACCCGCCTGCAGGATAGTGACCCCCGCGCCGCCACTCCGGTCCGGTCCCTCGACGGCAACCCCCACGTGCGGCTCATCCGCCTCCCCTGCGGCCCCACCGACCGGTACGTCCCCAAGGAGTTCCTCTACGGTGAGCCCATCGCTGAGTTCGTCGAGCACATCCTGGGTTTCGTTGAGCGTGATGGGCTGCACTACGACCTGCTGCACGGCCACTACGCCGACGGCTGGGAGACGGTCACCCTGCTCAAAGCCCGCTGGCCCTACCACCCTCCCACCTTGCTCACCACCCATTCCCTGGGCCGGCGCAAGCGGGCCGATTGCCTGGCCCGGAACGAAGCGCCGGCGGAGGAACTCGACCGTCGCTACAACTTCCCCGCCCGCATCGCCTCCGAAGAACGCTCGCTGGCCACCGCCGACCGCATCCTGCCCCTCTCCACCGTCGAGGCGGAGTTCCTGTATACCTACTACGACGCCGTCCCACCCGGTGACCCGCGTGTGATCGTGGTCCCAAACGGCATTGACTTGGCCGATTTCCCATCCCCTCCACCGGGAACTCGGGGCCGGGTGCGGGACGGTCTGGGCGTGGCCGATTCCGAGTTCCTCTTGCTGGTGCCATCGCGGGTGGACCCCCGCAAAGGACAGGCGAACATCCTGCGGGCATTGGTCGAGGCCCGGCCCGGGCTGATCGGCCGCCCCTTCCGCCTCCTGCTCCTGGCCTGGCCCGATCCGCCCACCGACTATGCCCTCCGGCTGGAGCAGTTCATCGCCGGGCATGATCTGGATGGCTACGTGCTCACCCACCCGCCGGTGCCCCACGAGCGCATGCCCGGCTACTTCGCTGCCGCCGACGGGGTGGCGCTTCCCTCGCAGGAGTATTTCTCCATCGTCATGTTGGAGGCGATGTTGATGGAGCGCCCCCTCATCGCCAGCGTCCACGGCGGCTCGCGTGACGTCATCAGCGATGGGGTCAACGGCTTTCTGGTGGATCACAACGATGTAGCGCAGTTGGCGCAGGCGGTGGTGCGGCTGGTGGGGATGGACGAAGCAGCGCGGCAGGCGATGGGTCGCCGGGCACGTCGGACTGTCCTGGAGGGTTACACCTGGGATCGAATCGCCCGCCGCCTGTTGGACATCTATGCGGGGCTGTTGGGCTAGTTTGTGCTACAAAACTCAACGGAGGCCTCGATGAATCGGGGCTTCCCCGGCTGAAGCCGGGCCTCCGATTGCATCTACTCAGCCGTTCCGCCGGATTCGAGATCGGACGCAGATTAACGCATCCATACTGGGTCGTAGTGG
>QMOC01000070.1 GCA_003648085.1 Chloroflexota bacterium | reverse complement strand
GGCCTGGCGCACCAGCCGCCGGAGAAGGAGGTTCATACGCCTGTTGGCCGGTCTGACTTTCTGCTCCAGCGTCACCCTCACCTCCGTCCAGCGTTTCTGCCGGGCCAGCACGTCTACCTCTTTAACCGCCTGACGCAACCTGCTATAGGTCACCTGTATTTCTTCAAAGAGAGCCCCAGCCTCTGTCTCACCACGAGACTCCTGCATAGTCTCCATATAGAACATGAGGGTGCCTAGAGATACCGGGACATCCGTACTCATCAAAGTTGGATCCTCGGTCAAAAGCATGTGATCCAGCGCTGCGACGAGCCTGTGTCCTGCGGCCAGCAACTCCAGAGACCACGCCCGTTGCTGTTCTTTTTCGAGCGCATCACTGATTGCCTGACCAACGGTAAGCACCTGCCAGAGGCCAACCCCCCCGGCCAGTAGGGTCAGCAAGATCATCAATATAGAAGCAACGGTCAGTTTACGCCCGATGCTCCATCCTCTGGTTCGCTTATCAGGTGTTCGCATCGCCATCGCTCACATCCCCTTTATTCGCACGCAGCAGACTGACTTCATCACCGCTCCCCAGTCGAATCAATCCCTCCGAAGCCCGCAGCGCCCGCCCCAGTTCCCGGATCGCCGTCTGCAAAATGGTATCCACCTCGGTGGAGGCGCGGACTCGGGCGGTGATGTCAGCAGCGAGCCGTTCACGGACGGCGCGGCGCTGGGTGTCCTGGTAGAGCCGCGCACTCTCCAGCGCCAACCCCAACTGCGTAGACACTCTCTCCACCAGGGCAGTCTCCTCCGAGGTCCATTCGCCCGCCTCCAGGGGTCTGCGGATATCCAGCACACCGATGACCTCCCCGCGCACGCGAATGGGCACCGCAAGCGCGGCCCCATCCCTCCCTCCTCCACCGCCTATGGTCACAATCTGCCCCTTTTGCAGTGCCTGCCGCACCTCGGGTGGCCAATCCGCTGTGACGGGGGATATACCCACCCGGTCATAAGTATAGCCACGCACGCGCCTGGCGCGGGCCAATGCCCCCCACGCTTCCCGACTGTATTCCCGGTACAGTACCTCGGTCTCCCGCAGCCTGGCCTGTGCCTCCTGGAAGAGGCGGGCATTCTCGATGGCTACCGCCAACTGGTCGGCCAATGTCTGCAACACGGCCACGGCCTCCTCGGTGAAGGCCGCCTCCTCAGTGGACTGCACATCCAGCACACCGATGACCTCACCGCGCACCCGCAGTGGCAGCGCCATCTCCGAGCGCGTCTCGGGCAGGTCAGGGTTGTCGAAGAAGACGGCGTCTGCGCCGACATCGAGGGCCACGCGGGGCTTGCCGGTGCCGGCAACCCAGCCGACGATGCCGACCTCACCCACCTTCAGGCGGTGACCGCGTGCGAGCATACGTCGCCCGCCCTCGGAGGAAGCAGCACGGAGGACAGCGTGCTCCCGCGCATCATCCAGCAGGAAGACGCCGGCGTGGTAGAAGCCAAAGCGGTCGGAGATGAGACGGACGGTGGTGTCCAGGAGTTGGTCCACGTCACGGATGGCCGCTGCCTCCCGCGCCACCTCGGCAGCGGCCTGCAGTTGCATAGCCCGCCGCTCCAAGTCGCGTGTACGCTCGGCCACCTGCTGCTCCAACGTGGCGCGGTGAGCCTGGAGTGTGGCCCTCAGTTCTCGCTCGTGATGTAGAGCACGATTCAGATTGCCAACCGTGAGGAAGATCAGCAATGCCAGCCCAAGATAAACGATCAGGTTAAAGGCAAGGGTAGTGAAGTCTCGTGCTTCGGATCCGGATACTACGAGCGGTGTATAGAGACCCGCTCTCTGCAAGATCAGAGCCAAAATGCCAACGAAAACGGAGAGGAGAGCAGTACCGAAGGCTAGACGAGGCTGCAACAGCATTCCAGTAAGACTGATGGGCCAGAAAAATAGGAGCATGGCGGGGCTCCTGAAGCCATCGAAGATGTAAATAGAGGCAGCGATGGCCAGAAAGTTCACGCCGAGGTAAAGCCATATTCCCTCTCTCACTCGTCCCCTCCTGGCCAACCACAGACAATAGAGGGAGACCACTCCCACAAGAGAGGGCGGGATGAGAGCCTGAAGAGGGAGTTGTCCAACAAATTCGGCGACGACGATGAAGACAATGTCTATCGCGGTGACAATAGCGATGCTGCCCAGCAGAAGGATGTTAAGCAATCTCCCCCGGCGGGCCAGGTCTTCGTCCTCGACAGGTACAGTGCTCAGTCGTTCCAACATTTTTCTCCTCCCCCCACTCTCTTCCTAGTTTGAGCCCTGGTTCACCAGAGGCCCAAAGCCACGAGAGGCAAGACCCTCCATCAGCCGAGCAACTGAAAAGTCAGAGCATAGCAAATCCAGATCCATAGTCCTTCAATGATGCCCAACGGTATGATCTGGACGGGATGCAAAATCTCCAACTTCTGCAGCAGGAAAGGCAACAAGGCGACTATGAGGAACTCTCCAACGATAATATACCACGGTGTGGCACCAAGCATAGGCGTGTTTTGGTAATACCACCAGTGGGCCGAGCGCGCCCATTGCTCGTAGAGTGGGATGTTGATCGCACCGATGATGCCGGCCAGAAACGTGGCCCAGGGCAGGCCCAGCACTTGCCTCAGCCGCCAGCCGACGTAACCCAGCGTCACTAACACGCCGGCCCAGGCAAAAGGCATGTAGAGCGGAGAACGCAGCAGAAACGGCCCTCCCTTCTCATAGACCAGCGTGCCGGTGACCTCGACCAGGTAACGGTCGGCCAGCAGTTCGACGAGACCAGCGATAACCCCGAAAAGGATAAACTTCGCCAGCAGGCCATCCCGCTTGTGGTAGATGTATATGGCGGCAATGATCAAAATGCCGAAGGTGATGATCGTTGCCGTGATCCAACCCCACCCTACCAGGGAACTGAAAAAATTCCAAACCAGGCCCAGGGCCAGCCACGCCAGGACAAACTTGTCCCGTGACGTCAGTATTGTGATCGTTTCCTGGTTCATTGTCAACTTCCCTCATCAACCATTGTTATCCCACAGCCTCTGCGTTCTCGAGGCTTCTTGACGACCACCAGACATTGTTCTCTCTTCGGCCCTCGCTCAGGCCGTTTCCTCCTCCGCTGGGGTCAGATAGACAGAGACTTGGGCCGCCCGTAAGACCTGACCCAACTCCTTGACCGCTGTTTGAAGGATGGTATCCACATCCATCGGAGTGCGAATCCTGGCCGTGACTTCAGTGGTGAGGCGCTCTGCGTGCGCGCGGCGCTGAGCCTCCTCAAGCAAGCGGACGTTCTCCAGAGCCAACCCCAGTCGTTCGGCCACCGCTTCAACCATAGCCAGTTCGTGAGGCTGCCACGCACCCCGCTCAGCCGGGCGGCGAAACCCTAGGACACCGATGGGGATGCCCCGCAGCCGCACAGGGATCGCCAGCGTATATTGCCCCTCGTTACCATTCCCCCTCTCTAGCGACGTGACCGGTTCGCCGTTGGCCCGGACGCGCTCGAAGCAGGAGCGCCAGACCTCCGCCGCAGGTGTTCCAAGCATATACCGGACTGTCTGGGGGCGTTCGGCGGTGAAACGCTCCCAGGCCTGGGTTGTGTACTGGCGGTACAGGGCATTCAGTTCCTGCAGGCTGGCCTGGGTGACGGCGAAGAGGCGGGCGTTCTCGATGGCCACCGCCAACTGATCGGCCATCATCTGCAAGGCAGTCACGTCCTCCTCAGTGAAGGCGGCTTCCTCGGTGGACTGCACATCCAGCACGCCGATGACCCGATCGCGCACCTTCAATGGCAGCGCCATCTCCGAGCGTGTGCGGGGCAGGTCAGGATTATCGAAGAAAACGGCATCCTCGCCCACGTCGAGGGCCACGCGGGGCTCCCCAGCGCCGGCAACCCAGCCAACGATGCCAACCTCGCCCACCTTCAGGCGGTGGCCGCGCTCCAACATACGCTGTCCACCCTCGGAGGATGCAGCGCGGAGGACGGCGTACTCACCCGCATCGTCCAGCAGGAAGACGCCGGCGTGGTAGAAGCCGAAGCGGTCGGAGATGAGATGGACGGTGGTATTGAGCAGTTCGTCCACGTCGTGGATAGCGGCGGCCTCCCGGGCCACCCTGGCGGTGGCTTCCAGATGTCGGGCACGCCGCGCCAGTTCCTCCGAGCGCGCTGCCAGCCGCGTATGAGCCTGGGATAGTTCGGCTGCTGTCCGGCGTGCGGCTTGCAGCGTCCTTATCTGGAAGCGGTTGAAGAGCCACAACAACGTCATAACCGTGACCAACACTACCGTGAAAGGCACTCCGGCGAAGATCCAATCCGCGAGGGCTAAGGGATTATCCAGGTGGACCAGCCACCCTTTCATCAATCCCAGGTGGGCGGTAATGGCGAAGACAGCATAAGTAAGCAGGCTGAGGATAGCCATAATCAGGCCAGAGCGCATACCGACCAAGACCAGGGCCAATATCGGCAACACCAGGAGATACACCCGCCCATCCCCCGCCAGCCCACCTCGGGCGAAGGCCAGCACCCCGGCCACATAGCCCAGCAACAACATACCCCACGCCCGCAAGCGCGGGTCAATATGACGAAAGACGGCCAATCCCACTATGAACAGGTAAATCGCCAGAAAGACCAACGCCGCCGGCCATTGATCCGGGTTGCGGGTTGCCTCCACGATGACGAGCACAATGGCCGGCGCGACGGCAATGACTGCTATAGTCAGCAAAACATTCAGCGCACGGATGCGCCAGGCATGCAACTCGGATATCAACTCAATGACTATCTCCTGAGTTATGCCTCTCCGCATTACATCCCCTCCTCCAGCGGCCGGGCTGACGCCCCCATCGTCTCCGAGAGCGGGGCCAGTTCGACGTAAGCATCACTCGCCCCCAACACCCGGCTCAACTCTTTAACCGTTGTCTGCAGAATGGTCTGAACATCGAAACCACCGGTGATCTTCTCGACGACGTCACGAATGGTGTGCTCCTGGGCGGCCCGCCGCTGCATCTCCTCGAACAGCCGTGCGTTCTCAATAGCGATGGCCGCCTGGTCGGCAAACATAGTAACCAGCCTCAGTTCGTCCGTGGTGAAAACGGGCCGCTCAACGTTCCTCACCGCGGTCAGAGTGCCAATAGCGCGGCCCTTGACCAGCAAGGGAGCCACGACAATGGACTTGCCCTCGCCTTCCTTCCTGGCCACTTCCAGTGCAATGCCGGTATTGCGTGGGTCGGTCAGGATGTTCTCAGAGATGGTTGGGGTCCCTTCTCTGAGCACCCAGCCGCTGATGCCGTCCTCAACTTGTTGGTAGGTAAACCCTGCCATAGGCTCCGGCGGATAGCCATAACCCACCGCTTTGATCAATCGCTTCTCCTCCGTATCCACCAGCAGAATGATGCTCCTATCGGCCTGCACCAGTTGGGCCGTGCTCTCGACAATTGCATTCAGTGTCGTGTCCAATTCGAGTGCAGCACTGATCCTGCGCCCAATTTCGTACAGTGTGGACAGGACTGTAGCACGTCGCTGTGCCTCCTCGAGCAGTCGAGCCCGCTCCAGCGCCACCGCTGCCTGGTCACTCAGCATCTCGTAGAGACGTAAGGCAGCGTCGGAGAAAGGACCAGGAGTGGTGCGTAACACGACTACCTGTCCAGCGACCCGTCCCCCGGTGCGCAGTGGAATGTTGGCCAGAGCCCGCGCCTCGGTCGTTTCAAAAATCCGGCGTGCGCTCTGGGGCAACTGCTCATCTTGCTCCACATCGGCCACCGTCCACAAAGTGCTCACCATCTCGAAGGGAAAGGGGCTCTCTGCGATCGGAACTCGCATGCCGGCCTGGAATTGCGGCTCTCGATCTCGCCGCCACACCCCCAGATACAGTAGTGCTTCGGGTTCACCGGCAGGCGAGTATTCAAACTCCACCACGACGCACCCATCGGCCCCCGTCTCGGCCACAGAGTCCATGATTGCATCGGCTACCTCGCTGCTCGTTGTCGCCGTCGTCAGGCGGCGGCTGGCACGGTAGATGGGGCTGGTCGCCTCCAACAGCAGCGCCTCGTCGGAGAACCTGCGGGCGTTCTCAATCGCCACTGCAATCTGGTCGGCCACGGTGCGCAGCGTGCGAACGTCGTCCTCGTCGAAGGCGGCCTCCTCCGTGCTCTGCACATCCAGCACTCCCAACAGCCGCTCACCGACCATCAACGGCAGGGTCATCTCGGAGCGTGTGTGGGGCAACAGCGGATTGTCGAAATGGATCGCGTCCTTTCCCACATCGAGGGCGATGCGGGGCTGACGATGGGCGGCGGTCCAGCCGACCATGCTGGTTTCCCCCACGGCCAAGCGATGCCCCTGAGCCAGCATCTTCCGTCCGGCCTCACCGGTGGCGGCCCGTAGTTCGGCCCATTCACCCGCCTCGTCCAGCAGGAAGACACCCGCGTGGTAGAAGCCGAAGCGGTCACGGATGAGATCCACGGTGCGATTGAGCAATTCATCTATGTCGAGGATGGAGGCAGCAGCCCGCCCCACTTCCGCGCTGGCCTCCAATTGGAGGGCGCGGCGCTGAAGTTGCCAGTTGGCTTCCTGAAGTTCACGGGTGCGCTCGGCCACCTGCTCTTCCAGCCTGGCTCGATGGGCAGCCAACTCTTGGGCCAGTCCGCGACTCCGGGTTAAGGCGGCGGCAAGGCGAGGAATTAGGTAGTTCTGTGAGGTCAGCAACAAGGTGCCTAGCATAAAAAACACGATGCTGCCGCTCAACCAGGCCGTAGGATCGGCCGAGTTGGCCTGCTGTGCTACCGGGATAACGATGTGGCCGGTGGAGAAGGCCCAGGCGAAAGCCACCAGTGTCAGCATAGTGACAGCCAAGGTGAGGATGCCCCCTCCTCGGCCGAAAAAAACGGCCGCCAGAACAGGAAGCGTCAGCAGGAAGACCCGTCCATCGCCGCTCAGCCCGGCCTCGAATAGTCCGAGTACACCCAGGCCATAAATCAAGCCCAGCAAAGTCCCGGCCTGGACGCCATAGGGAACGTGACGCCAGAAAGTGATCAAGGTCAGAACGACATAGGCCCCTACATAGTAGGGGATCAACCCCGCCTTCCCCTCAGTGTAGGCATTGTAAGAGCCAGCAACGAGGGCCAGAGCCCCCACGATGGTCAGGACGCGAAGCACCCCCCGAACCAACTGCCGCTGCCAGGTCCGTATATCCTCTGGAGCGCCGGCTTCGGGAGGCGCGGGTGGTTTGGCCTTCGGTTCAAGCGGCGCTTCCTCCACCGGCTGAGAGGGTGGGGGCGGGGGCTCGGCCTCGCCCTCCGGCGCCGGTGGTGAAAGATCGGAGAACAATTCTTCCAGCGGATGCTTCAGTTGCTCGTCCTTCATAGTTGTCTTACTCCCATCTCCACGCCCCCGTGTCTCGGATAGGGTGGTTGGGGGGCAGATACCGACACGACGGGCTCCTTAATGAACAGAGTTTCTCCCTCGGCCAACGGCGTCGTGAATTCAATGACAGGAGACAGGTAGGAGATCAGTTCCTGGGCCAAGGCGCGGTATTGACGAGCCGCGCGTGTACGAGGCGCGTACCGGGTGACCGGCAGCGCGAAGGCAGGACTCTCCCGCAGTCGGGTATCCACCTGAATGATGGTCTGGAACAGGACTTCTGGGAAGCGGTCTCGTATCTGCCGCAGAAGCAACCGGTGGATCTTATTGCGCACATCGAGCATGGTCACCAACAGCCGATAACTGAGCCGTGGGTTGGTCTTGCGCCGCACCAGGCTCACCATATCGAACATCTGTTGGAGTGAGCGCACAGCATAATACTCGCATTGAATGGGGATAATGAGCAGATCGGCCGCCGTCAGCGCGTTGAGCGTGAGCGTCCCAAAGGCCGGCGGACAATCCATCAGGACGATGTCATAGAGTTGGTAGCGCATCTCGTCCAGATCCCGTTTCAGCCGGTGCTCATACCCCTGGCGTCCGTAGAGCACCTTATCCAGAACCACCAGTTCCCGATTGGCCGGTGCCAGGTCCAGACCATCCACGGCAGTTTCACGGCTCACAGCCACCAATGAACTCTGACCCAGCAACACCTCGGCCACCGTGTGTCGCAGCGTCTCCGGCTTGACGCCCAGCGATAGAGTCAAGTGAGCCTGAGGGTCCAGATCCACCAACAGGACCGACCGACCTTGCTCGGCCAGGCTGCCCCCTAGCGAAAGACAAGTAGTGGTCTTGGCCACTCCGCCTTTATTATTGGCTACCGCGATCACTGCGGTCATCGTGCCCCCTCGCCCGCCCACCTCTCACGGAGACCTTCGCCTCGACTCGGTCGTTAAGAGCGCGTCTCCGACTGCTGGTCAGCCTCCTCCAACTTTATCGGGCCGGCCGAAGACTTTCCCCTCGGTATCCACCTGCCAGAATCGCTCCACCTTCATGCCAACGCGATCATCCAGGATGCTGGCCAAGCCGGCGCGGAAGGCTTCCTCGGCCATGACGCCCCAGCGGGCACCGATGGCGCTGATGTGGGACTCTACGCGCCGGATGTGCTCGTCCAACCGGCGGCCGAACTCAGTGAAGGCGCGGTTGAAGTCCTCCCGCAGGGCCTCCATCCTCTGTTCGAAAGTGTCCTGCCGGCGGGCGAATTCCGCCATCTGCTGGGAATGCTCTTCCTGCCGACGGGCGAACTCCGCCATCCGCTGGGAATACTCTTCCTGCCGGCGGGCGAACTCCGCCATCTGGCAGTTGAAATCCTCCCGCAGGGCCTCCATCC
>QMOC01000069.1 GCA_003648085.1 Chloroflexota bacterium | reverse complement strand
TCCTCGCCAATTCGCACAACTCCTGGCTGACCTGCTTCTCGAAGGCCACCGCCTCCTCCAGGGGCGTCAATGCGATGGCGCTCTTGACCCAGCCAACCATGTTCCCGGCGTTGCCGGCGACCAATTCCTGTGCTGCGGCCGCCCCCAATCGGGTGGCCAGCAGCCGGTCAAAGGCGCTGGCAGCGCCGCCCCGCTGCACATGCCCCAGTTGCGTGACCCGAACCGAAAAGCCCAACTCCTCCTGGCGCGCGCGCAGTTGGCGGGCTAACTCCTGCGTCCCCGGCTTCCATCCCTCGGCGACCATAATAATGCAGTGGGCCTTACCCCGGATGTAGGCACTCTCGATAGTGCGGCATACATCCTCGAAGGTGGTCTCCGCTTCGGGTATCAGCACCAGTTCGGCCCCGCCAACGATGCCGCTGACCAGCGCCAGGTAACCCGAATTACGTCCCATCGTCTCGATGAGAAAGGCCCGGTGGTGGGAAGACGCGGTGTCCTTAATCTTGTCCACGGCGTCCAGGATGGTGTTAAGCGCCGTGTCCACGCCGATGGAGATGTCGGTACCGTTGACGTCGTTGTCAATCGTGCTTGGCACGCCGATGACCGGGAAACCCATACGCCACAGTTCCAGTGCTCCCGTGAGTGAGCCGTTACCGCCGATGACCACCAACCCCTCTATCCCGAACCGGTTGAGGCTGCGCAATGCCTCCTTCCGCCCTTTGGGCTCGTGGAACTCGGGACAGCGGGCAGTGCTCAGAATTGTCCCCCCGCGTCCGATGATACCGCCCACCGACCGGGCGTTCATTTCCTCCATCTCGCCGTCTATCAGGCCGGCGTAGCCCCGGTGGATGCCCATCACCTCCAGCCCCAGGTAGAGCCCCATGCGCACCACAGCGCGGATGCAAGGGTTGAGGCCGGGGTTATCCCCGCCGCTTGTCAGCACGCCAATGCGTTTCATCTCACCCTCCCGGCAACCAGTATCCAGCATCTAGTACAGGAACATCGGTTTACCCAGCACGTGCCACACCTTGGGGCGGTAGTTATCCGCGTCGTAGAGCGCCCGCACGTCCACGTGTTTGATCCCCAATGTAGGCGATTCGGCCGAGATGTCGGTGTAGCGCCCCTCCCGCAGCGCCACCATGCGCCCGAACTTGCCGATGGCAAGCAGGTCCAATGCCGTGTTGGCGTAGTTAACTGCCACCATCACGTCCAATGCATCCGGTGTGCCCGAGCGCATCAGGTAAGCCAGTTGCTGGCACATCGTCTTCACACCCGTGATCTTCTCCAGTTTCTCCGCTGTGACTGCGCCGATGCCACCCAGTTTCTTGTGGCCGTACGGATCGGCGACACCGGTCTGAATGACCTCCCCGCCGATCTCATGGGCCCCTTCCGAAATGGTCATCATCGCGTAGTGGCTGGGGTTAGCCTGCTTGTCCTCCATCAACAGGCGGGCCAGTTTTTCGATGTCGAAAGGAACCTCAGAGATGATGGCTCGATCCACGCCGGACAGGTAGGCCGAGATGAGCGAGGTTTCGCCGGAGTGACGACCAAACAGTTCGATCACGCCGATGCGCTCGTGAGAGCCGGCAGTGGAGCGCAACTGATGAATGAAACCCACACTGCGGGTGACGGCAGTGGAGAAGCCGATGCAGTAGTCGGTGCCAAAGACGTCGTTGTCCATCGTCTTGGGGATGCTGATGATGGGGAAGCCCTCACGATGGATACGGGCCGCGTATCCCAATGTATCTTCCCCTCCGATGGGGATCAGCACGTCAATCTTGAGGTGCTCCAGCACACTCAGCACGTGATCGGTGAAGTCGAGCGTCTGGGCTTCGTCCAATTCCCCCTCGGGGCGTAGGAAATCCGGCGCGTGCGAGGGACGCACGCGGCTGGGATTGGTGCGCGAAGTGTGCAGAAAAGTGCCGCCGGTGCGGTCTATGGTGCGCACCATAAGTTTATTTAGCGGCATAACGCACTCCTCGTGCGTGGCCGGGTCATCGGGGTTGTAGAAAAGAAGGCCGCGCCAACCACGGCGGATGCCGATAGGCTCGTGCCCTTCGTCAACGGCGCGATAGACCAGCGCCTTGATGCAGGGATTCAGTCCGGGGACGTCGCCCCCTCCTGTCAGGATGCCAATTCTCATTTTCCTTTTTCCTCCATAAGTGGGATTTCTGTCACGTCGGCCACTTGGCCATTCGTGATGTGTACCAAGGTCTCGAAAGCAACGGGAAACACAGCGAAGGGATGACCGGCCGCAGCATAGAGTGTCTCGAAACGGGCCAGCGAAGCATCAATCAATGTCGGCAGCGGCTGCCGGTGGCCGATAGGCGGCACACCGCCGATGCTGAAGCCAGTCTCCTGTTTCACGCGCTCGGCGTCGGCGATCATCACCCGCCGTGCCCCCAGTAGCCTCTTTAGTTTGACCGGGTCGGCGCGTCGGTCGCCGGCCACCAGCACCAACACCGGCTCCCCGTCGGCCAGGAAGACTAACGACTTGACGATGCTACCCAGAGCGGTATTGAGTGCCTCCGCAGCGAGTTGCGCGGTGCGGGCGCTTTTCTGCAACCGTATAGGTTTCACGTCCAAGCCAGTCGCCTTCAAGGCGGCTTGCACGCGCTCCGGTCCCCTCACCTTATCCCCTCCTCCACCTGTATCGCCTCCGCCCCGACGATAGCGGCCAGTTTCCGCGCCAGTTCAGGGCAGTAGCGCGTCGTGTCGTTCGGGAACGCCAGTTCGACAGGTCTGCGTGTGCCACCGACCAGGTGGATGACGAAGCGGTCTGAGCCGGGATGTTCTACCAGCAGGCTGTGAACCCGGCGCAACATCTGCACGTCCCGGGCCTGTTCCCCGCTACAGGTCAACGTCACGCGGACAGTGCGCATCCTGCTGCTGTCCCTTCCCACGTAGGGGGGCGATGGCGGCAGTGGCGTGGCTACCTGCGAACGGTCAGGCTCGGCCGGCACGACTACCTCGTTAGGGTCCTTGACCCAATTGCACAGCAGGCTAGGCTCGTCGCGTCGCCCGGCGTCCACCTTGCCGCCCACGACTAGGACGCGCTCTGGTTGCCAGAGGTCCTTTGTCTTGCTCCACACGCGAGGAAAGACGACGACGTCACACGTGCCCTGCAGGTCTTCCAGGGTCACGAAGGCCATTTCGTCTCCCCTCTTGGTCGTGTGACGACGTGCCCGCTGCACCATTCCGACGACGATCACCTCTTGCCCGTTCATATCTTCGCTCAGCGCCCCGGCGTAGGCAGTCACAACGTCTCTTAACCTGACCAGGGTCTGCGCCAGGGGGTGCTCGGAGATGTAGACGCCAACTAAGTCCTTCTCCCAGGCCAGGATGTCCTTCTGCGGGACTTCGGGTGCTTTGGAGACAGAGGGCAGCAACGTCCCTGCGGCTGCCAAGCGCACACCGGTGGCTTCACCGAACAGGCTCATCTGTCCCACGTCCCGGGCGCGGTGCAGATTGGCGCTCAACCCGATGATGCGGCTCACGATGGGGAGGAGTTGTGAGCGCGTGCCGAAGGGCCGCAGTGCTCCCACTTTGATCAGGCTTTCCAACGCCCGCCGGTTGACCTGCCGCAGGTCCACGCGGCGGCAGAAATCGTCCAGATCGCGGAACGGGCCTCCTGCCCGCCGGGCGGCCAGGATCGTCTCGACCGGTCCTTCGCCGACATTCTTGACCGCGCCCAACCCGAAGCGGATCGCCGGATTGCCATCAGCCTGCTCCTCGATAGTGAAGTCCAGGCCGGAGCGGTTGATGTCGGGGGGTAGCACCTCGATGCCCATACGGCGGCACTCGGCGATGAGGAGGCCGATCTTCTCGGTGTTGTGGCGTTCGACGCTGAGGAGCGCGGCCATATATTCGACCGGGTACTTGGCTTTGAGGTAGGCGGTCTGGCAGGTGAGGACGGCGTAGTCGGCGGCGTGCGCCTTGTTGAAACCATAACGTGCAAAATACTCGATGTCATCGAAGATAGCCTCGGCCGTCTCGCGGGGCAGGCCGCCGTGCACCATCGCTCCCTGGACAAAGGAGGTGCGGTGCTTAAGTAGTTCGGCCTTTTTCTTCTTTCCGACTGCACGCCTGACCAAGTCAGCGTCGGGTGCGGAGTAACCGGCAATGTCGGTCAAGGTGCGTATGATCTGCTCTTGGTAGACGCAGACTCCGTAGGTCTCTTCCAAGATCGGCTTCAGACTGGGGTGGCGGTACTCGACCGGCTTGCGGCCATGCATGCGGTCAATGTAGTCGTCAATGTGCTCCATCGGGCCAGGGCGGAAGAGGCTGATGGTGGCGATGATGTGCTCGAACTTGGTGGGTTGCATCTTCATCAGCACCCGCCGCATACCCTGTCCTTCCACCTGGAAGACACCCATCACGTCCCCACGCGAGAGCAGGTCGTAGATGAGTGGATCGTCGGTGGGGATGTTGTTCAGGTTCAGGTCCACATCGTGCCGCCGGCGGATCAGTTCACAGGCGCGGCGCATAATCGTGAGTGTGGAGAGGCCCAGGAAGTCAATCTTGAGCAGCCCCAGTTCCTCCAGTTCCTCCATCGCGTACTGGGTGACGACGCCGATCTCACTCCCCTCGCCGCCGCGTGTGGGCCGGTGCAGGGGTGTGTACTCCACCAGCGGCACATCGGAGACGATGACACCGGCGGCATGAGTGCTGGCGTGGCGCACGTTCCCCTCCACGCCCCGCGCCGTGTCAATCAGCCGCCGGATGTGCTCCTGCGTCTCGTAGGCCTCCCGCAGTTCGGGCACCTCCTGCAATGCCCGGTCCAATTTGACCTTGGGGCCGGTCGGCACCAGGCGGGCGATGCGATCCACTTCTGGCAGGGGATAGTCGAGCGCCCGTCCCACATCGCGGATGGCCGCCTTGGCTCCCATCGTGCCGAAGGTGATGATCTGGGCCACCTGGTCCTGCCCGTACTTCTCGATGGTGTAGCGGATCAGTTGGTCTCGTTGGTCGTCGGGAAAGTCCAGGTCAATGTCGGGCATGGTCACGCGGCCCAGGTTGAGGAAGCGCTCGAAAATCAGGCCGTGCTGCAACGGCTCCAGATTGGTGATGCCCAGGCTGTAGGCGACGATGGAACTGGCCCCCGATCCCCGCACGTTCCACCAGATGTTTTGCTCCCTGGCGAAGCGGCACAGGTCCCAGACGATGAGAAAGTAGGTGTCGAAGCCCATGCGGTGGATGATGTCCAGTTCGTAGTCGAGCCGCTCGCGGATCTGGGGAGTGATGACCGCGTAGCGCTGTTGTAGCCCCTCCTCGCACAGGTGACGCAGAAAATCTCGCGCGTCGTATCCTTCGGGCACCTCAAAGGGGGGCAGGTGATAGTGGCCGAATTCCAGTTCCAGTTCGCACATCTCCGCGATGCGCAGTGTGTTCGTCAGCGCCTCGGGTACTTCGGAGAACAGTGCTGTCATCTCGTCAGCGCTGCGCAGGTAGTAGGTATCGCCGTCCATGCGCATACGCTTCGGCTCGTTGACGGTCTTGCCGGTCTGGATGCACAGGAGCACATCGTGGATGCCGGCCTCCTCGCGGCGTGTGTAGTGCACGTCGTTGGTGGCAACCACCGGCAGATCGAACTCGCGGGCGAAGGCAAGCAGTTGGCGATTGACCTGGGTCAGTTCGGGGATGTCGTGCTCTTGCAGTTCCAGGTAGTAGCGGCCGGGAAAGACGTCGTGGTACCAGGCGATGGCGCGGCGCGCCTCATCGAGTTGGCCGGCCTGGATCAGGCGGGGGACCTCGGAGGTGCCACAGCCAGAGAGGACGATGAGCCCGTCAGCGTGCTCCGCCAGGGCCTCTTTGTCAATGCGCGGTTTGTAGTAGAAGCCCTCCAGTTGGGCGATGGTCGCCAGGCGCATCAGGTTGTGGTAGCCGGTGTCGTTCTGGGCCAGCAGGATGAGGTGATAGGGTTTGCGGTCGAGACGTGCGTCTCGATCCCGGCGGCCTCGGGGGGCCACGTATGGCTCCATACCGATGATGGGTTTGATACCGACGGCCTGGCACGCCTTGTAGAACTGGACTGCGCCGTACATCGCGCCGTGATCGGTGAGTGCCAGGGCGGGCATGCCCAGTTCGACGGCACGCTCGGCCAGTTCCCGGCAACTGCTGAGGCCATCGAGGAGCGAATACTCGCTGTGCACGTGGAGATGAACGAACTCGGCCATCGGCCCGCATTATACCACAGTGGTTGGTAGATTGGTAGTCGAGGTAGGTTGTATTTTGGCAGATTATGCACCGGTTTCCCAATCCGCTCAAATCGTGGTAGTATGTCCTGCAACCCACAACCGGCAATCGAGGAGGAAAGAATGAGCACATTGAGCACAGAGGATTACATCGCCCTGGAAGATCAATACAATGCCCATAACTACTGGCCTCTTGATGTCGTCATCACGCGGGCGGAAGGGGTTTGGGTGTGGGACGTGGAGGGGCGCAAGTACCTGGACTGCCTATCGGCCTACTCGGCGCTCAACCAGGGCCATTGCCACCCCCGCATCGTGCGGGCGATGGTCGAGCAGGCCCGGAGGCTGGCGCTGACTTCGCGGGCTTTCCGCAACGACCAACTGCCGCTGCTGGCAAAGGAATTGTGCGAGTTGACGGGCTACGAGATGATGCTGCCGATGAACTCTGGAGCGGAAGCGGTGGAGACGGCACTTAAGGCGGCTCGCAAGTGGGGCTACACGATCAAGGGTGTGCCGGATGATCGAGCCGAGATCATCGCCTGCACCGGCAACTTCCACGGACGCACGCTCTCCATCATCAGTTTCTCGTCGGAGGAACGGTACCGTGACGGCTTCGGCCCCTTCACACCCGGCTTCAAACTGGTCCCCTACGGCGACGCCGACGCACTGGAGCGGGCGATCACGCCCAACACGGTGGCCTTCCTCTTCGAGCCTGTGCAGGGCGAGGGCGGCGTCGTCGTCCCACCGGAGGGGTACATCCGGCGCGTGCGCGCTCTCTGCACCCGCCACAATGTGCTGATGATCGCCGACGAGATCCAGACCGGGTTGGGGCGCACCGGCAAACTCCTCGCCTGCGAGCACGAGGGGGTACGGCCAGACGTGGTGACGCTGGGCAAGGCGCTTTCAGGCGGGATGTACCCGGTCTCGGCGGTGCTGGCTTCGCGGGAGATACTGGGCGTCTTCGGGCCGGGCGACCACGGTTCGACCTTCGGGGGTAACCCGCTGGCCTGCGCCGTAGCGCGGGAGGCGCTGAGGGTCATCGTGGATGAGCGTCTATGCGAGCGTGCCGCCGAATTGGGGGAGTACTTGTTGGCCCGCCTGCGGGGGATTAGGAGCCCCTACGTGGCGCTTTGCCGGGGCAGGGGACTGCTGGTCGGCATCGTGCTCAGGCCGGAGGCCGGCGGTGCACGCCGCTTCTGTGAGGCGCTGAAGGAGCGGGGTGTGTTGGCGAAGGACACCCACGGAACCGTCATCCGCCTGGCCCCGCCATTGGTCATCACGAGGGAGGAACTGGATTGGGCGTTGGAGCGGATAGAAAAGGTACTGACTATCGGGAACCGGCGTGGGCCTTGACTGCCCGCTTATGGTTGGCACGAGCGGCTTGCAGTGCTATAATCCTCGCCCAGGAGGTCGGATGAGCAGAGGCGGGCGGCAGATCGCAAAGGCGGCCACGCTGGTGATGGCGCTCTTCATCGTCAGTCGTGTGCTGGGGCTGGTGCGCCAGGTGGTCATCGGGGCGCTGTTTGGCACCAGCGGCGATTTAGACGCTTATCTGGCTGCGGCCCGTATCCCGGAGATGATCTTCCTGATTGTCGCGGGAGGGGCATTAGGCTCGGCTTTCATCCCTGCATTCGCCGACCACCTGGCGAAGGAGGACCACGCTGGGGCCTGGCGGTTGGCCTCGGCCGTAATCAACCTGGCGCTGATTGCGCTGACTGCCACGTCAGGGCTGACGGCGCTCCTTGCGCCGGTGCTGGTGCGAACAGTTATCGCCCCCGGCTTCGACCCGCCCCATCAAGCACTCACCACCGGTCTTCTGCGGCTGATGCTCATCTCCCCTATCATCTTCGGCGTGAGCGGCATTGTGATGGGGGCGTTGAATGCCCATCAACATTTCCTCCTGCCGGCTCTGGCTCCCAGTTTCCTCAATCTCTCGCTCATTGGGGCTGCCTGGCTGCTGGCTCCCCGGATGGGGGTACGGGCCCTGGCCGTGGGATACGTGGTCGGCGCGGTGCTGCATTTGCTGGTGCAGGTGCCGGGGCTGCTGCTCCATAGCGCGCGCTACGTCCCCACGTTGGGTCTGGATAACCCCGGCGTGCGCGAAGTTGGGCGGCTGATGGCCCCACGGGTGTTGGGCACGGCCATCACTCAACTCAACTTTGTCATCAATAACAGCCTGGCCTCGATGATGGGGGAGGGAGCGGTCTCGGCCATCAACTATGCCTGGCTGCTGATGCTTCTCCCGCAGGGGGTATTCGCCCAGGCGGTGGGGACGGCTGCCTTCCCCACTTTCGCTGAGCAGGCGGCCCGGGGGGAGCGGGACGAGTTGCGGGGCACATTGGCTGCGACCCTGCGAGCGGTCCTTTTCCTCAGCCTCCCGGCCATGGTGGGGTTGCTGGTGCTGGGCCGGCCATTAGTGGGGCTGCTCTTCGAACGAGGGGCGTTTGAGGCATCCTCGACGGAGGCGGTGGCCTGGGCGCTGGCCTTTTACGCGCTGGGGTTGGTGGGGCACTCTGGGCTGGAGATAATCGCCCGCGCCTTCTACGCGCTGCACGACACGCTCACGCCGGTGCGGGTGGGTGGGATAGCGATGGGGCTTAATG